>JAGQYH010000030.1 GCA_020436175.1 Bacteroidota bacterium | reverse complement strand
AGATGTTTGATGAAAAGGTCGATATAATCGGCACCGGTTTTCATGTGTTCTGCTTCCGCCAAATCTAAGGCTTCGTTGAAGGCTACATTCTGGTTTTCACCGGAAAGTCCCTTTAAAAAGTCTTTTAATTGAACTTGCAATACAACAGACATACCACCTTGAAGGTCAAGTCCTAGGTTCAATTGGTTTTTCTTGCATTCTGCATACGTGAATTTTTTAAATCCAAGATTGAAGATCTTCTCCTCAGAAAGAGAATCTAAATATAAATTCTTGGCATTTCTTATTAATTCAGTTTGATCTGCATCATATAATGATTCGGCGTAGGTTTTAGCTTTTTTCTCAACTTGTGTTACTTTCCAAGTAAACAATAATTGATAAGCACACACTACGATGAGTAATGACGCTATGACAGTTATTAGTCCTTTACTTTGCATGTTATTAATTCTAGATAAGTAAAAATGTTTTTATTGTTGTTTTTGAATTTCGAGGCGCAAATATAAGAATATTTCACTACCTCTGTCGTGATTGGTGGGCTTGGCAGGTAATTTATTAACAACTACTTATTATGCAGTTGTTGCTCAGATATTAGTCCTTGATAAATTTGGCAAATCCTAAGGTGCTATTCTCTGAGATAACCTCCAGAACATAAATGCCTTTGCTCAGTTGGTCAATGTTTAAAGCGATTACTTCATTATCCGAATTTTGCTTTTCATTGATCACGAGTCGGCTATTTATGTCATACACCCTAAGCGTTAGTGGTGCTCTGATCACTATACTGTTTTTAAGTAACAATACCTTGTGAACAGGATTTTGAATGATCTTGATAGAGCCGTCTTCAAAAGCATTATTTTTTACCGGTGTGGCGTCAACAATAGACACAATAACCACATTGGTATTACTGGCACCGGTTCGGGTATCTTCCAATACAAAACAGACAGAATCAACAAACTCACCTGATAAATCATTAGAACGATAGGTAATACATCCTACCTGATCGATGGTCCATGTTCCAAACTCTGATGTTAGATCGGGATCACAGGAGTAAACAACATTGGCATCTACGCCATGTGGATTTTCATCACAGATGGTAATGGTAGAAGAACTTGGAAGTTCCGAGAATATAGTGTCATTTGGAGTAGCATTCAAAGAGATCAACTCAATTACTTCGTCGTATAACTCCCCGTTTTCAAGGTTGATAGTCGTGCTGAATGTTTCATAGCCTTCCTTTTCCACTGTGATGATGTATTCTCCACCGGTGGTGTAACCTTTCTTAAAATGACCTGATAAATCAGTGGACAATGTAAAAGTTTGAGCGGATTGAATTCTTACACTGGCATTGTATATTTCATGTCTGGTGGCTGCTGAAATTACTTTACCTCTAATATGCGTGGCTCTTTTGTAAGAAGGTGTAAAAACAAATAAGCCTCTTTCAATATCGGTTGCTAAAACAATTCCGGAAGGTAGGTAAGGATAAACTCCCCAACAACCGTTAAATCCATTGCCGGAATAGTTTGGAGAGGTATCATAATGTCCCATCTCTACTAATTCATCCGGTTGGCTGGCATCCAAAATAATCACACCATCCCGGTAATAAGACGCGATGATAAAATCATTCTTTACAAATACATTATGTGGAATTACATTTTGCCCTGATTGATATTTATCGAGGAATTTGATGTCGTTGATATCTGAAACATCAAAGGAGGCTATCGGTTTACCACTGTTTTCATCGGTGGTAAAAGCAGTTTTGCTATCATCAGACAGCCATATATTATGCGAGTATCCAAAAGTTGTTTGAGTTTCTAAGACAACAGGATTGCTTTTATCGCTAACATCAACCGCTGCAAAACCATTGTTACCTTCAGATGCCCACATGACGTTGTCTCTCACAAAACAATCATGCACATAATTGGCAGCATATCTACCAACCACCTTGGGATGTAACGGGTCTTCATTCAAATCTAAAATAATAGCCCCTCGAGTGGAAGAACTGCCTACATTATGGCCAACCAAATAGGCATAGCCAAATTCATCAATATAAATATTGTGTGCTCTTAAGAAAGGTTGTTCTAATGTATTGTCTTCATCATTGGTCCAGAAAGTAGTGGATACGCTATCCGGTAGCATAGAAAGATCAACAATCACTAAACCATGGCTTTGTCCGCCTAAATTGGTGCCGTCATGCACTCCATAGGCATAATGGCCATAAGTTTTCATTTCTCTCCAATAAGAACCGGGGCCTCCGCTTGGACCTTCAATTTGATGTAATTTTACGGGATTTTCAGGATCGGTTACATCCACTATTGAGAAATAATGGGTTGTGGCGACTAAAGCGTATTCTCGATTATCATGAGACCATCCCCAGATGTCGCTCATTTCCCTTTCGTATGGGACAATGCTTTCTAACTCCAGGTTTTGCGCAATAATATCGACCCTAGCGATAAATATGCTAAGGATCAGTAGTAAGAATCTCATATAATCAATTTGGTTTGTAAACTAAAATGCCAAATGATAGTGAAGTAAATCACATTAACATCAAAATTCGCTGCGAAATTAAGCATAAATTGCCTAACGAACTGTTAAAAAATGGTTGGGATGGAGGAACAGTTTGTTATTGTTTGATAAATTTCACATAACCCATTTCTCTTGTAGCAGAGGATATGGTTAAAATGTAAAGTCCTTTGCTTAATTCATCCGTGTTGATAGAGATGATCTCATTAAAACCACTGTCTTGTTTATCTAACATAACTCTGCCATTAATGTCGTAAATAGTTAGTAGGATAGAAGAATGTTGCGTTAGATTGTTTTTTAGATACAATATATTGCGAACAGGGTTTTGCATCAATTGGTAATCACCGTTGTCTAACACATTTTCCAGAGTATTGGTGGTGGTACTGTTCAAAATGGAGAAAACTACTTCGGTGACATTGTATTGCTCGCCGCTTTCATTGGCCGCAACGAAACATACTGTATCGATATAGTTACCGCTTACATCGTTGGCAGTATAAGTTATGCATCCGATATTATCGAATGTCCAGGTGCCATAAGCTGAGCTTGAGCTATTGTTGCAACTCAGCGTTGTATCTATGATAAGACTGTTGTCGTAGTCATCGCAAACGGTTATCGTCTCATTAATTTCTACTTCGTGATAAACCGTCATCCCACCATTAAATTCGGGCAATAATTGAATATCCAAGTCAAGAAAATCACCTGACGACAAATCATAGGTTTCGGTAAAAGTTTGATAACCCTCCAATGTGACGGTCAATTGGTATTGGCCTTCCTTCGCAAAACCACTCTTAAACTTACCCTCCAGATCGGTATTGGATGTTGTGATATTGCCACTTTCTTCTATGGAGATTTGGGCATTGAAAAGGGCGTTATGAGTCAGTGCATTGGTTACTGTTCCTCTGATGTGTACGCCCCGCACATAATTGGGCGTAAACACATGTAATCCTTTTGCTTGGTCGGAAGCCAAAATATTACCTGACGGCAAATAAGGGTAAGCTCCCCAACAGCCCAAATAGTTATTACCACTGATAGTTGGCTCTGTATCATAATGACCTACTTCTATCAGTTTGTCGGGATGTTTCCCATCTAAAACAACCAAGCCGTAAGAATAATGAGAAGTGACTAAAAAATCATTCAACACATGAGTGTTGTGAGGAGTTGAAGTTGGATTTGAATTGTATTCGTCCAGATATTTGATGTCCTGCAGATTACTAATGTCGTAGGCAGCTACTGAAGTATTCACCTGACTGTTTTCATCTGTGGTGAATGCCGTTTTTCCATCATCCGACAACCAAATATTATGGGCATATTGAGCCGGCGTTTGTTGTTGTGCTAAAACAGTAAGATTAGCTTTGTTCGATACATCAATTACCGCAAATCTACCGGCAGAATATTCAGCCGTGTATAAAACATTGTTTCGAACATAGCAATCGTGAACGTATGCTCTGGAATATCTGCCCACTACTGTCGGATTTAAAGGGTCTTGATTTAGATCGAGGATGAGAACGCCTCCATTATCAAAGTTGTGTCCTACAATATAGGCATAACCAAATTCATCAATAAAAATGTTATGTGCCGAGGTAAGATTGGGAGTGGTACCGTCTGTTCGCCAAGGTTTGGTGGTGATGGAATCTTCTACGTGACTCAGGTCGATAATGGTTAATCCGGCCGTTTGTGAATTGCAATCTTGTGTGACATAGGCGTAGTTGCCGAAGGTCTTAATGTCTCGCCAAGTACAATTATTGCCAAATACAAAATGAACTTGTTGAATGGTATCGGGATTGGTAACATCCACAATGGAGGTGCCGTTGAACAAACCAACAATAGCGTATTCATGGGTTTCATTCGACCAACCCCATACGTCACTTGTATTGGTGACGTAATCCAGGCGATCTCTTAGTGTTAAGTTAAAATTTTGAGCCAATAAGCTATTACAAATGAGTAGTAAAAGCAGCATTAGCAGGCTATTTTTATCTATTTTAATCAACTTTATTGTATTTGTAATTTTCAAACTTTACAATATGAATATAGCTATTATCCCAATAGTCGATTTTGGAATTAGTTGAATTTTCTCTGGGGACAAAGAAAAATTTGGTTTGCAAGCCTTGATCCCAGTCATCAACGGTAAAAAACCTTTCTTTTTCATTGGTCAACTGATCTCTATGATGAGCGATGTAAGCCAAAACATAATTTGCCAGATCGTATCCTTGGAAGGCAAACTCACTTGGTTTAATATGATTTTGGTTATAATAGGCCCGTTCAAAATTGATGACATCTAAATTGCTTTCATTTACCCAATAGGATTCCGTTAAATGAACCTTCATCCACTCGAAGTAGTCGTAATTAATGTTGTTGAATTTATTCCAATTCGGCATACCGAAAACAATAGAAGGGTAGTAGGTTTTGATTTGTGCCAATTGACTTAAAACGTATGTGGTGTACATTTCATTGTTGGAAGGAATTAACACCAAATGGGTTGATAAAGAATCGAATTGCGATTTAATGTTCCTCAATCCATCATCAATGGAGGCTTCAATTTCGTGAATGTAGGTCGGACTTTCGCTATAAAAGTCAGTATTGATCTTTTTAATGTTGTTGATCACCGCTCTTTCATCAGGCGTATTGTCGTGAATGATAATCAGCGTATCATTCGGATAGGATTGCTGAATATGCTTCATTAACGCTTCATGGTGAGCATCGGCAGTACCATTCGCCGTGTAATAATAGGTATTGTTTTCCGTAATGGACGAAGACGAAGAAAGTGGCGAGATCAATGGAATTTTATTCTTTTTAGCAAAATCTGCCGCAATTCTTAAATTCTTATTGTACACCGGTCCGATAATCAGATCTACCTTAGGGAATGGAGCTGAATTGAGTATTTTCTTAACGGCGTTTTCATCATTTTTGGTATCGAACACATAGATTTCGGCATTGATCTCTGAGGTTTTAATGGCATCTAGTGCCAACTGAAAACCTTGGTAAAACTCAATGGACATGGCTGATGCCTTATTGAAATTTACTTCCTGAAGATCAAACGGATTAAAATTATACATATCGACATTAAAAGGCAGCATCACTGCAATCTTATAATCCTTTTTGATTTCAACAGGTTTTACAGTGTCCATTATCACCGGTTCTTCGACAATCACGGGAGGAATAACAACAGTATCTTCTATTGGAACAGGCACATCGGGCTTCACCACCGGTACAACTACAGTAGTCGTGGTGGTAGTTTTTGTTGCGTTGCAAGAAAACAGCGCAAAAAAAACAGGCAGCAACAAGTATATTATCTGCTTATTCCCATTCAATGGTAGCAGGTGGTTTAGAACTGATATCATAGACAACCCTATTAATCCCTTTAACATTATTAATGATGTCATTAGAAATTTTAGCTATTAACTCATAAGGTAGCCTACTCCAATCTGCAGTCATACCATCAAGAGAAGTAACTGCTCTTAATGCTACTACGTTTTCATAGGTACGTTCATCACCCATTACGCCTACAGATCTTACCGGTAATAGCATAACTCCCGCCTGCCATATTTTAGTATACCAGCCCGCATCTTTTAAATTTCTAATGTATATATCATCGGCTAATTGCAAAATACTAACCTTTTCTTTAGTAACCTCACCCAATATACGAATTCCTAGTCCGGGACCCGGAAATGGGTGACGCATTAATATATGGTCGGGTAGTGCCAATGCCGTGCCAACTTTTCTGACTTCGTCTTTGAACAGTTTACGCAATGGTTCTACAATCTTTAAATGCATATAATCCGGCAGTCCGCCTACATTATGATGGGATTTGATCTTGGCCGATGGACCATGTACGGATACCGATTCAATCACATCAGGGTAAATAGTGCCTTGTGCCAACCATTTCACATCCTTGATCTGTAGAGCTTCTTCCTGAAAGACATCAATAAATACTTTTCCAATCGCCTTTCTTTTGGCTTCCGGATCTTCTACACCTTTCAATTCTGTCATAAATTGATCAGTTGCATCTACTCCTTTGATATTTAAGCCCAAATGTTGGTAGCTTTCCAACACTTCATCGTACTCTTCATATCGAAGCAAACCGTTGTTGATGAAAATGCAGTACAAGTTCTTACCTATGGCTTTATGCAACAATAGTGCTGCTACTGAAGAATCAACACCACCGGACAAACCAAGTACTACTTTATCTTCGCCTAATGTGTTTTGCAGATCTTCAATCGTTTCTTCGATGAATGACATCGGCGTCCAATCGCCTTGGCATCCGCAAATATCTCTGGTGAAATTTTTAAGTAATTGATTGCCGTCGGTAGAGTGACTAACTTCCGGATGAAATTGGATGCCATAAATAGGAGGGTGATCGCCATTCAATTTAAAAGCGGCTACCGGTATAGATTCTGTTTTAGCTAACAATGTTACATTCTCCGGCATTTTCAAGATCGTGTCGCCGTGAGACATCCATACTTGTGAGTTATGCGTGATCTCATGAAAAAGCGGGTCATTCTTTTCAAATTCTACCAAATGTGCTCTGCCGTATTCTCTTTTATTGGAGCGCTCAACATTGCCGCCCATAGAATGTACCATATATTGAGCACCATAGCAAATGCCTAAAATGGGATATTTGCCGATGTGATCCTCCATAGGAAATTGCAAGGCATTTTCATCTTTTACGGAAAATGGACTGCCGGAAAGGATCACTCCTTTAACATTGTCTTCCTTATTGATTTCTTTATTGTAAGGAATGATCTCACAATAAATGTTTTGTTCCCTGATTCTGCGGGCAATAAGCTGAGTATATTGCGATCCAAAATCAAATATGATAATCTTCTCATGCATACGATTGCAAATGTAGGTATTCAACTACTAAAAATTTAGATCAATTGAATTAAGATATCTACAAAATTAGACAAGTGAATTTCGGGTTCTATCAAAATTGAATAGTTCGTGAAATGCCTACTATGTATATGATATATCTAATTTTTGCAGGGTTAACATTGTTATCAGTAAATCATTACCGAATTGTAAATTGATTTTCAAAAAAAAACATATAGTAATTTGGCAGAATAAGATAAATTTCCTTATGTTTACGTCAGTAAAGTTTTTTTCGTAGGGATGAAAGGAGTACAACTCAAAATGTTACTCCTTTCTTTTTTTACCCCTTTTGCTTTTCCATATAATCATCTACTGTACTAAATGTAAAATCAGGATATTCTAACATGAATTTCTTGTTGATCAAACCACCCATCAAAGGACGATTGGCTTTTTGGTTAAGTTCTACCGTGGATAAAGGGAAAAGATCGTATTCGGCATTAGGAAAGTGATGTAAAATTCTAAGACACAACTGCACTCTACTCATAAAATCAGTACTGGCAATATTATAAATACCCGTTTTTTGATCATTCAATAATAAGAATAAGCACCTTGCAATATCATGTGCATTGATTGGTGTGGCGAACTGATCATTCGGCACTTTTAGCGTAAGTTTTTTGCCTTCAAGGATTTGATCGACTACTCGTGCAATAAAATTTTTACCTCTTTCTTCATCGCCGTAAACATTGGTGATCCTCAATATCAAATGATCTTGAATGTGTTCGCGAACTAGATTTTCTGCTTCCAATTTATGCTGACCGTAAACACTTAAGGCATTCGTGGCTGCTGTTTCATCATACGGACCGTTATGGCCGTCAAAAACATAATCGGTAGAAATGAATACCATTTTTGCTTGATAACGACGGCACAATTCGATAATGTTCTTGGTCGATTGAACCGTTTTCTCATAACTTTCTTCAACATGATCTTCACAATAATCTACATGCGTGAGCGCACCGCAATGCAAAACAACATCGGGTGGAAAGCTGTCAATGTCAAAATTTTTCGCATTGCTTAGATCCAAGGTATCGAAAAAGACAGTGTTTTGGGCTTCATAAGAAAAATAGGTGCCCACGACCTGCCAATCACTTTGAGCTTTAAAATAGTTCATACAATTTCCACCTACTAAACCGGATGCGCCAATAATCAATACATTCATTTCAAATCTTTATAATGTTTAATGTGTTTTACAAAATACTGAAAAACAATACTTTTTGGGTATAGATATGTTTTAGATAGTTGTTGGGGCGATAATTTCGCTTTTAAAGTCTTCCGCTTTTTCAACCATTTAGGCAACATCAAATGAAAATCGACAAAAGCTTTTAAAATGGCGTAACTCTCTTTGAATTTTCCATACGCTAATGCCTGGAATATGGCTATGATGTCCATAATATCTCTAAAGATAAAATTGACCAGAAAGCGGTTAGAAGCAATGTTCTTGGTAACCATCAATCTATTGTTTCTGAAATTCAAATAAGTTTTTCTGGGGTTCATTTTTTGTAATGTGCCGCCACCTAAATGGTAAACTGTTGATGACGGGCAGACTTTAATGATGTAGCCCATTTGTTTTAAGCGCCAGCAAAGATCGATTTCTTCCATATGGGCGAAAAAGTCTTCTTCAAACCCTTTAGCTTCAAAAAACAATTTAGATCGGATGACTAAACAAGCACCGCTCGCCCAAAAAATATCCATTTCATTGTCGTATTGGTGTTCATCTTTTTCAAAAGAATCGAATATTCTTCCTCTGCAAAACGGATAGCCGTGTTTATCTACAAATCCGCCACAAGCTCCGGCATATTCAAAAAACTCCTTGTTCGTATATTGCAACAGTTTCGGTTGGCAGGCAGCAATAGTCGCATCCGCAGTCATCATTTGGATCATCGGAGCCAACCAATTTGCCGTTACTTCTACATCAGAATTCAATAAGATGAAATAATCTTCACTAAGGTCTTTTAAGGCTTCGTTATAACCTTTGGCGTAACCATAGTTACCGGTATTTCGAATAATGGAAACGCGATCTTTATAAGTGGAAGTTAAATAGTTGATTGAATCATCAGTGGAGGCATTGTCGGCCACATAGATTGTAGTATTCGGATATTGACTGTGCTGCAATACAGAGGGCAAAAACTCCTTTAACAGATTAATGCCATTCCAATTAAGGATCACAATTGCTATACTGGGTTGATTATCCATTGGCAGTTTTGCAAAGAAACAAAAAGTTAGACTTTAATGCCGGACAACTTTATGTATCTAAAATTATAAAAGGAAAGCTATCTATTGCAGGTATTTAACGATGCATATCCAGACATTTCGTATGTAAAAATGCAAACTATTCTTTTACAATGCCAATCACCTGACCGGTTCTGCAATCCAACCTTAAAAGTTCGCCATCTTTTAAGCCGTATTTATAGGGAAACACCTGATAATTGCCTTTGCCATTGATAGAAGAAACCATTACAATTTGAGTGCCGTCTCTGGGATCAATCATAGGACTTTTACAGGAAGATTGATCCAGTGAAACACCTTCAGTGGGAACAAAGAAATCCGGTGTGTTTTCTGCGGGTCTTAAAATAGAAGGATTGGTGTTGGATTGCTGCGAGCCGACGCAACTTACAAGGCAGATCATCGCGATCAGTACACTGCAATGAAGGGTTTTGGTCATATTTTCAGGTTGAAATTTTAAGCAATAAATATAGCTAATTCCGTATTGATTATTGGAGTGATTTTAAGATCGTTTCTGTTGAATCTCGACTTAAATCTCGGAAGGATTCCCCGACCCAAATGCTCAGCCATTCATGGTTTAAATGCTTTTTCGCTGCTGCTCTGAATGGTTGGGTTAATTTGTTTTGGTAAGGGTAGGGCAGGATGAATTCAGAATCCTCAAAAAGGTCGATGAATTTATTTTTGATGCCTCTGGCATATCTTCCCGAAAAGCTCCTCGTCAATATGATCTCAGCTTCTTTTAGTCGATCAACCCTTTCTTTTTGAAAAGCTTGCAAGGCACTTTCTTTAGAGCAGATCAATAAACTGCCTACTTGATATCCGTCTGCTCCTAAAGCGGCGAGTGCTGCAATGGATCTTTTATCCTTTATGCCACCGGCATAGATCAACGGACAAGAAACAGCGGCTCTCACATTTTGCAATAAGGAAAACCCGGCGTTCATGGGGATGTTGTTAGATTGAAAAGTTCCACGGTGGCCGCCTGCTTCAATACCTTGCACGCAGATCATATCAATTCCGGATCGTTCTAAGGCGATGGCTTCTTCCAGACTGTTACAAGTGCCGATCAAAACAATGCCTTCTTGGTGCAATAGGTCGATCGAGGCTTTATCTAAATTGCCAAATGTGAAACTAAGTACTTTACAGCCCGATGCAATGATGGCCGGTAGCTGGGACGGGTATCCTTTGGGCTGAATGGACTCAATCTCGGGAAATTCCACCTCAAATTCCAGTTCTGTCGATAGTTCGGTTAGTTTCTTTTTGACCAGATCGTACTGTTGTTTTAAAGCCTCTGAGATCGGCGGTATGTCGTTCACAAAAATATTAGCGGCAAAAGGTTGATCGGTCAGTTGTTGTGTTGCTCGAATTTTTTGGGCACAGGTTTCGGCATCGGCATCTCCCAATGGCAAAGAACCTAAACATCCTGCTCGTAGGGCGGCTGCAACCATTTCGGGTGTCGTGACGCCCAGCATCGGCGCTTGAATGATGGGATGTTGAATGTTGAGTAGCTTGTAAATGTTACGCATGAAAGTTTTATTGTGAAGGTAAATGGAAATTAGTTTTAATTGTCCTCAATAATTAGTTAAAACTTTGCGCCTTTAGTACAGGACTTTGAGTTACAATATATTTTTCTCTTTTCTTTTCCATGATGAAAAGAAACAAAAATCTAGAATACCTGCCTTTGCCGTCAGGCAGGTTCAATCGCTTCACGTTTCAAAAGCCTCGCGTCAAGCTGCGTGAATTTTCTACCACGCTTTTACTGCTCATAGCAAGGTGATTAGTTGAGTTATAGGGATATAATAATTTCATTCTTAGGCTTTTTTAACCTATCCACTTTCAGCGTATAGTGTTTCGGTTTAATTCAACCACATAAGATAGAATTGATCTTACCTTTTGTCCTTTGACACTTGAAAATTGATAGAAGTCTGAAAATCCAAAAGTTTGTCCGTTCTCCAATAACATTTCTCCATTCACGGCCGCTTCTTTGCCATGTGTGATAATGCTATGAATGGTTAATTCCAGTGCTTTATTATGACTCATTTCTTTTAATGCAGCTGCAAAATTTTGCTTGCCTTGGATAGGTTTATCGCCCATTAATGTCCAAACTACTTCGTCTTCTAAACATTGCATTGCTTTTTCAATGTCATAGGAAGCAAAGTGGATGGTTAACTGCTTTATCAATGCTTTCTTGGGAGCGTTGTCACATTGAGGCTGGATATTGAGTTTCATTTGAAATTATTTTTAAGGATTTTCGCCACTTTTGGTGTTATCACCAAAAGTATTGCAGTGGTTAAAATTTGTTGGTAATAATACCAACAAAGGCTAAGATAAAAATACATTTCAATACAACCTTTTCATCAAATCGATCACTTTTAGCGGAGCGGGAATGGTTTTGCGAAAAGTAGGACGGCTATTGTGTTGGATTTCAAAATTATCGGTATTACCAAGGAGGTGAAAAATATAGTGATGTTCTTTATATGTTCTTGCCCTTCCACTCGACAGTGAATGATCCAGTTTGCCATTGATCTTGATTTCCACCGGAACATCTTTTTCCAGGACACAGAGCTTGAAGTTGTCTCGTTTGGGTTGGCCTACCTCATAATAATCATATCGTAAGTGAAGTTCGATTTGATCATCTACCAGTTTAAATTGAAAAATATCATATTTCGGAGCATTATTTTTAAAGCTGAAACATTGGACATGCTGCAAATGATGCTCTTTTTCTCCTTTTTCATTTTCCCCGAAATAGATTAAATCTTTATGCCATCGTCTCCTATGCAATGCCAAAGCTTCTGCTTCCGTGGCCGTATTGAAATCATTTAAAACAACAAGGTCACCATTCAACAATCCGGTATGATCTATTGAAAAAGGAAGAATCAATCTATGGTCTGGCGAAAAAGCAGTATACGAAGCGATTTTAGATAGCCATTCAGACTGCTCTTTTCTATCTGTAAATGATTTTTGATCTTTTCCATATTCGATGTAATGGTGATGGACCTGTAATATGGATTTGACGGTTTTGGTTTGTATAACTTCATTTTTCATCTTCCCATCAATACTATTCATAACTCCAATTCCAGACAATCAAAAACATCTTTAATATTATTGGCTAAAGCAAATTCAGCATTGTCGGTTTCTGCTTTGTCGCCGCCCCAATGTAAGGCTACCGCTTTTTTATTGACCTCATCTGTCACCCAAACGGCTCCTGAATCTCCGCTGTCGGTTATCTCAATGGAAAATTTATCTTGTGCCGGATTTCTTACAATTCTAATCTTCTTCAAGTTACTGGAAACGGATGATACAATTCCGTAAGTTACGCCGGTTTTAGCGCCTGATTTGAGTACTCGCATACCGATAAAAGGTTCTTGCAAGCCTTTGATCGTACCGCTGACATTTAACAGCGAATTAGGGCCGTTAATGCTTCTGGAATCATTTATCTCAAAGACGGCACAATCTAATCGTTTGTTCCATCGATGTAAATTGCCCACTCTGTATCTTGCTTCATTGGGTTGCCATGCCGGTTGTACAATGGGATTGCCTCTGTCGCCTTTGCGCTGTTTGATCACATGCCAATTGGTTAACCCCAACGGCTGTCCGCTTCCTTTTTGTTTGACGATCATGCCTAAAGTGCCGCCTCCCTTTAAATTCGCATTGCCGATATAAATACCACCCACCAAAGGATTATGGAGTCCTTCCAACAAATCGGTGAGGGTGTCGTGTGCTTGCGGATCGGTTTCGATAACATCCACTTTAATGCCTTCAATTTCAGTAGGTAATATTTGATCTTCGTCCAATGCTTCTTTGGCAATCTTTTTATTGACATAAACCAAAATACCCAATACATCGTATTTCATTTCTTCATCTGAGATGGGATAGCCGATACCGACATCATATACGCCGGTATATTGTTTCAATCGTTTTTCATGCTTTTTCAGCACTGCCATAACTTTTTGTTGCTGCTGAGCATTGGGATTTTTCACGAGACAGAATTTACTAAGTAAGATATCAAATATCTTTTAATACGTTTTCATGGCCAGATCAAAAACTTCGTATAGCGTTTCCACCGGAATGTCTTCATTGACATCAATAGGAATTACTTTCATTCTTTTTCGATCGCCTTTCACCAATGCCGGATGATCGAACAGGTGTGCATTGGCCATACCGATATAAGGTTGATCAGTTTTTTTATCCTTCCACAAATAGCAGAACATTTTTCCTTTGTAATAGAAGAAGGGAAGTTTGTATTTCCACATCTCCATTAAGTGATCGGGATTATAACTTTTAATGATAGATCTTAAAGCCAGGAAACAACTTTTAAGTGGTTCTTCCTTATTCAAATAAAACTCTTCCAGTTCGCTGATCATGTAGCAAATATAGAAATCATAGTAGAAAGTTACGTTGTGCATCACAAGTCAAAAAACGCTAATTCATTTCTGCCTTTTGGTCATTATACTTATATTCGACAGCAACAATTTTAAAGATATGAAGCATCAAATTACCTCCATTGAAGAATACCATGAAGTGTATCAAAAAAGTGTAGAGCAGCCGGAAGCTTTTTGGGCAGACATCGCTGAGAGTTTCGAATGGAAGAAGAAATGGGACAAAGTTTTAGAATGGGATTTTAAAACGCCTGATGTGAAATGGTTTCGGGGCGGTAAGCTGAATATTACAGAAAACTGTTTGGATCGACATCTGGCAGAGCGAGGTGATCAGAAAGCCATTATTTGGGAAGCCAATGAAGTCGGTGAAGCTACACGAACCTTAACTTATAAGGAACTACATGTTGAAGTTTGCAAATTGGCCAATGTCCTAAAATCCAATGGTGCCAAAAAAGGAGATAGGATTTGTTTATATATGCCGATGGTGCCCGAGTTGGCCATTGCGGTGTTGGCTTGTGCCCGAATTGGAGCTATTCATTCCGTGGTGTTTGCCGGATTTTCAGCCAATTCGTTAGCTGATAGGATCAACGATGCGTCATGTAATTTGTTGTTAACGGCAGACGGTTCTTTCCGAGGGGATAAAACCATTGGATTGAAAGATATCGCGGACGAAGCCCTAAAAACCTGTCCTTCCATCGAAAAAGTGATCGTGCTGCAAAGAACGAAGCAATCTATACAGTGGGAAGAAGGCAGAGATGTTTGGTATCATGACGCAATGGCTACAGCCAGCCCAATCTGTAAGGCTGAGGAAATGGATGCCGAGGACATGCTATTTATTCTATATACTTCCGGTTCAACCGGCAAACCTAAAGGGGTAGTGCATACTTGCGCCGGTTATATGGTGTACACCTATTATACTTTTATCAATGTGTTTCAGTATCAGCAAGATGATATTTATTGGTGTACGGCCGATATTGGCTGGGTAACAGGGCATTCTTATATTGTGTACGGTCCTTTGCTAGCCGGTGCTACTACCGTAATGTTCGAAGG
>JAGQYH010000309.1:2275-2881 GCA_020436175.1 Bacteroidota bacterium | reverse complement strand
TTGAGCCTCTATTTCTTCTGTTCCACAGCTCGAAAACACCAATGTCAATAACAATAGGAAAGTCATGTTCCTGGCAAATAACTTTTTCATATTAGGTTTTTATGTTAGATAATATTTTCAATTATATAATTTTTGATCGGTTTTATCAAGTATAATGGGGATTTCAAGCCATTATGTCAAGATTGATAGCACTTATTTTACACTTGTCGACAAGAATGAGAAGTGGATTAGCGTGTGATTTGTTTTCAGTATCTTAGCGGATATGGCAATAGATACAAAAATCGCAGTCTTGATTGACGGAGACAATATACCATCAAAGTATGTCAAAGAAATGATGCAAGAGATCACCAAATATGGTAATCCGACCATCAAAAGAATTTATGGTGATTGGACGAAGCCACATTTGGCGAAGTGGAAGAATTTATTACTGGAAACAGCTATTAGCCCCATTCAACAGTATGGTTATACCACAGGGAAGAATGCCACAGATTCGGCTATGATCATTGATGCCATGGATATTTTGTATACCGGAGATGTGAATGCATTTTGTTTGGCATCATCTGACAGTGACTTTACCAAGTTGGCTACTCGATTGAGGGAAGCGGG
>JAGQYH010000309.1:0-2266 GCA_020436175.1 Bacteroidota bacterium | reverse complement strand
GGGAGATGTGAATGCATTTTGTTTGGCTTCATCTGACAGTGACTTTACCAAGTTGGCTACTCGATTGAGGGAAGCGGGCATGCAAGTGTATGGTATTGGAGAAAAGAAAACGCCGGATCCGTTTATTGTGGCTTGTGATAAATTCATTTATCTGGAGATCTTAAAATCAGATGATGATGATGAGCAACAAGGTAACAAAGGAAAGTCGAAAAAAACGAATGTAGATAAGATTACGCCTAAAGTGATTAAGCTTTTAAAAAATTCAGTGGCAGATGCGGCTGATGAAGACGGCTGGGCATTTTTGGGCGATGTGGGGTCTTTGATCTTGAAAAAACAACCTAATTTCGATTCCAGGAATTTTGGTTTCGATAAGCTTACTCCTTTGTTTAAATCGACCAATAAGTTTGAAATTGAACAGCGCGACAGAAGTGGAGGTAGGTTCAAATTGATCTATGTAAAGAACAAGTAATTAGAAATAGGTGTTGATCTCCCGGATCAAATCGTCCCAGAGGACTTTGCATTTTTCCCTAAAAAAACCAAAGTGACCGATCGATCTTAATTGAAGTTCAGCAGGCGTGTAATGTTTGTGTTGTATACGACAGTCGGCGTACTTTTTATTCAAGGCGATGACGGTGTTTTTGGGGGCGGTAGTATCATCCGAAAAACTGTAGGCTAACAAAGGCAATTTTAGCCGGGCATAAGCTTCATTGGCATCTTTTACATGGTCGAATAAATAATCTTTGGAAAGTCCCCATTTGGCCCATTCTAATGCTACACCTTTAGGAAGATCTTCCATAATGCCCATTTTTTTACCCGGAAAATAACCCAATAATGAGGTCATTACTTTTAACAAGTACCAATTGAACAGTAAGCCTATATTTAATGGAAACGGCCATAAATTCCAATAACCGGATTGGCTGACCACATTAATCAATCCGTCAACCTTGTTGATGGATGGCGACAAACCCGGTATTTGTCCGCCAATACTTTGACCGATGAGTAGCAGTTTGTTGTATTCGCAATTTTGTGTCACATGATCGATCACCGTAGTTAAATCTAATTTTCCCCACGCACTTGCACTGGTATTGTATCCCTTTAAACTGTTAGGTTTAGAGCGACCGATGCCACTGTAATCATATGTAAAAACCAAGCAACCATGCTCGGTCAAATAGGTAGCGAAAGATTTAAAATAGCTTTGTTTGGCTCCGGTAGCGCAGCTCATGATGATGGCTGTTCCATTGGGTTTTTGAGGCTTAAACTCAGTTGCCACAATTGGATTATTTCCACTAATCAAAGTAAACTCCATCACCTATAAAAGTTTATTCAATTCCATTTCATAATCGTATTGAAGGTCTTCATGCAAGGTGCCGATCTTATTTTTGATCACCAATATTTGACGGTCGAAAATGTTATTCAGTACTGAGCTTTTACTAAAATACGGCTGAAATTGCTTTAATTTCATGCAGAAGTAAAGCAGTAATTCAACCTCCGTTTCCTTGACCTTAGAAAATCGGATAAACTTCTTTATTTCTCTAAGTATTTTCCGAACGCCTTTGGCTATGAACCGATAAGAATTCGTATTGATTTGAAGAAATTGCTCATCCATATGATCTTTTAAACTACTGATATAGCCGTCTTCATTATTCGATTCAAAGAGTAAATAGGTCAGTAATTCTTTATTCTCTTTTTTAAATCTAGAAAGATGCAGGCACAATTGCAGTAATTCTTGTGCCGATCGATCATTTAAGGCTTGTTTTATGTCTTTGGCAGTAGCGGCTTTCATACCTGTAAATATAAAGGGATTATATTTTCTGTTTCCGTCCTATGAGTAAATACAGGATGGCGCCGATGAACGGTAGTACCAGAATAAGAATCACCCAAATCAGTTTATTGATCGCCTCTAATCTACTTGTTAAGCAGTCAATCAAAGCCCAAAACCATAATATGGTGGGGCCAATCAATATCAAGAGCAATAAAATTACCATGCCTCCCGATAATCCAAAAAATAGAGCTTCCATTGGCTTTGTGATTTAAGTTAACTGAGTATGATGGATGTTTTCATGATCTGTAAAAAATGAAAAATTGTGTAATGTTATATGAGTTTTAGGACGGGGTCAACATACTGTTGAACTATCATGCATTTATCCTGTTTTTACACTCCTTATGGCAAAAAACAGTGCTCGTTGAGCGCAAATATACTATTTAATATAGTTCCTTAATTCATATTTAAAAGGCCTTGGTGAGAATATCCCAATATTTGCAGTCC
>JAGQYH010000308.1 GCA_020436175.1 Bacteroidota bacterium | reverse complement strand
TCCATTGTCCACCGAACCTGACCATTTAATACTTGTATGATTGATCTTACGGTGGCCAAATTACGATTAACACCAAATTCTACTCTCCTACCAATATATCTGAAATTAATGGTCGCTTGTTGAATGGAAGGAATAATAACGAGTTTGAAGCTCACCTGTTCTACTTTTCGGTTGACCAACTCATTGAGAATGCCTTCAATTAAACGATAAATAGCAAGTTTTGAAATGGTATCAATGTTTTCTGCCAATCGCCTTTGGCGGAAAATGATCTTAGTTTTTGAAGTTTTATTGGCTTCCGTCACCAAATCGTTGAGTGCTGCCGATAAACCGTATCGCTCCAAATTACGAGGCACCAAACTATGCGATAAGCTACGGATGTTATCACAACTGGTATCTACCTTATCAATGATCTGATTGATCCTTTCGTATCCATTTTCCCCATTGGATTGATATTTTAAGGAAGACAGTTTCATTTTGAGTGCAGACATTTTAATACCGACACCATCGTGCAACTCATCTGCAACTCTAATTCTCTCTTTCTCCTGTCCTTCCAATAAGGCAAATGAAGATCGAATACCTACCAAAGCCAGTTCTGTTCTTAATGTTTTGTTATCTGAAATAGAATTTTTCACCCGAAAACCCAATAAAATGGTAAAGATGATACTGACGATCACACTTCCGGCATAAATAGTCCTTGATCCATCAATGTTTATTGGGATCAAACCGAACTTCACCAAAGTAAATGTCAAAACAATGCCAAATGCCACTACGTAGGCGATCACTAAGGCTATCAATCCCTTATCTCGACTACTCTTGTAGCTGAAATATAAAATACCGAATAATAAAAAATGGATGATAATAATGACAAAACTTAAAATAATGGATATCCAAAACTGTATGATCTGGGGCATTGTAGGATACAAAAGAATGACAATAGAAATGAACAAAAGGAAAAGCGCTCCTCCTCTGATGACATTAAAAATACGACTGGACTTCAATTTATCCTTCACAAAATTGCCGACAAATAAAATACTGACCAGCATGTAAGTATTTAATATCAAATAGCGAATAACATTTTGTGGCCAAGGATATTTAGGCCAGAAATATTGAAAGGCAAAACCTTCATTGATGAAGATAAAAGACAACCCAAGCGCTAATAAAAATGTGTAATACGAATAATAATTGTCTTTCAAAAAATAGGAAATCAAAGCCATTAAAAACAAATACAGCAGCATAATTCCGTAAAACATTCCTAATCTGTATTCTACTTTTTGGTTGACTTCCTTTTTATGATTGGCATCCCAAACCTTAACCGGAACATTGACATAATTGGGTTGCTTATCTACTTTAATAAATATGGTGTAAATACTATAAGGTTGAGCATCCAAACTAAAAATAAAATTCCGATTGTGCACATCTCTTTGCTTGAATGGCAATTTACTGCCCGTAGTAACTTGCTTGATTGGTTGCAAGTATTCATCAAAGATGTGAAACTCAATACCTTCTAATTCAGGATTGGGAATCTCTATAAAAAGTGCTTTTGTGCTATCGGATTCATTGATCAATTGAAATTGCATCCAATAGCATACTTGTGTAAATCCGATATTAGATTTCTTTCTTATAGTTGTAAATGAACCTTCATTCCACAGATCAATAATATCATCAATGTTCTTTTCACAACTAACATCACCATAGTTGGATATAAAATTGGAAGCATTCAAATTGGTCAAATCTTCTTCAACAATAAAAGGAGGATTCATTTGACACCATGCATTCAGTGCAAAGAACAGGAAAATAATATGTATCAAAATTCCCCTTTTCATTCAATAACATTTGCTTTTAAAGGAATGGCCACTTGAGAGACCGTTCCATTGTTCTTTTGTGATTGAATCGTGAGCTTACCTTTCAATGCTTTTACTCTGGTTTCAATGTTTCTTAAACCAATGCCATCTCTTAATTCTATTTCATTAGAGTCAAAGCCAACACCATCATCGATCATTTTAACGTTCAATTCATCATTATGAAGCTTCACAACTACCTTTAGATGAGCAGCATGTGCATGTTTAATCACATTATTGCTCAACTCCTGTAAGATTCTATAAATGTTGAGTTTGGTCAAATCTGTCCAGTTGATGTCAACAGCAGCTAAATCCATATCATTTTCAATGAGAAGATCCGGCAATGCCATTTGTAATTGATCCAACACCCTATCAACGATCTTATCTAAATGAACAACTTGCCAATTGATTACATAATCAGAAGCAATGCGATTAAGATCATTTTGAATGTCTTGCAACTGATGTAAAACCACCTCTAAACCTTCACTGTCTTCAACGGTTTCTTTAGATTTTAAAATCTCTGTTTTCAAACCTTTCAGATCCTTGCCTAGCTTTTTCTCCAATGTTTCCGCTAAGATGCCTCTTTCCACCTCTTGCCCATGAATAAATGCTTTGATCGACTCTTCATTGATGGCTTCAATCTTTTTCTGACTGATATTATATTCTTCCAAATTGTTTTGAAATCTAAAGGCAATAATGGTAGAGACGATCACCACTTCTACCAACATATTGATAAAGATGTAATGCGGTGTAGCTGTTTTAAAGGAAAAGAACGAATAAATCCCGGCATCCGGTGAAAGGAACATAAAACCCAGATAACCACGTTGATTGAGTAATAAAAACCAAATAATCAGTTGAATAACGAACAACAGCAAAAACCAAAACCCTTCTCTTCTACCGGCTTGGATATAAGTAACAATACCCAAACCGGAAATGGTGATACCGAACAATATAAAAATGAAATTCAACACCATCAATGGCACCAAAATCGGAACTCCCAAAATAAAATATAAGATAATAATGGCTAAAAATGATAAAATGGAAATAGCTATTA
>JAGQYH010000307.1 GCA_020436175.1 Bacteroidota bacterium | reverse complement strand
TAATCGTTTCCATTGGACTTGTAGGCAAATACACATCCGCTCCATTCAAGAAGGGAAAAACCGCAAAATCTGAAGAGCGATTATAGGAGGAAACTCCATCACCATTATCATAGCAAAATAGAGCAATCAGTGTTTGATCGGCAGAAGAAAGCTCTGGAGTGGATAGTTCAACATTGTTCAATTTTAAAATATCCCGACCATTGACAGCAGCTTGTGATGCCCCGAAGAAAGCCACCGTTGACATTTGATTGGTTTTGGGTATCCCACCAAGAAAAAGAGAACCAACGCTCAACAAAGGAGGATAACTGCGGATATATACTGTCGGGTCAGGAAATGTAAATGGTTCTCTATAATAGTGAACAAGTCGGTCACCCGGCAAACCAGTGTATACTAAAAACTCATAATAAGCACCTCTTTTAACTTCAATCGGTTCCCAAAATCCATCGGCTAAAGCACGACGTGTAAACTGTGGTTCAGTAGTAATTCTGAAACCAGACTCACCATCTAATTCATAGACTTCCAAATAAGCACCAACGGCGGGTAAGTTTTCTCCAAAAGATAATATTTTACCACTGATCTCAATCAAGGGAGAAGCATCATAAAGATCCACTACAGAAGGCAATTGATCGAAGAAGAAATCATACATTTCAATAAAGGTTTCTAAACTGGTAGCCACCTCATAATGATCTTTATCGATCAAATTTAGATTCCTGGCGCCGGGAATATCCGCTCCTGATACTGCAAAATCGGCATCACTGTAAATATTTAAAGTCGGCACACTTCCTTGAGGTCCTGCCGGTTTATTTTGAGGATTGCCGGCCAGATGAACATATTTTGCCACGTTTTCAGCTCGATTAGCAGCACTGAGTAAACTATAGCCTAAACCGCTTCCGGCAGAATGACCAACCAAAAATACCTGATTGGTTTGGGTTTCTTCCAATATCTTTTTGATGAAAATGTTCAATCGAATAACGTTATTTTGAGCCCCCAAACTGTTCCAGTCGAATGTAAACATTCGTTCCTTACAAATACCATTAGCCATAAAGCGTTGAATTTGCTTTTCATACGTATCACCGGAAGCTAAAAAGCCATGCACGAAAACAATAGGAGTTTGACCGACGCAAATGTTTGCATCTATCTCTTTAGGCAAACCATCGCCATTAATGGTACAACCGGAAATAAATAGTAGAAGGATCAAGCGTAGTAGGTTGGCGGACTTGCTCATAGTTGAATTTTTAATTGGAACAAAATCAGAATGAGATTGTTCAATGCTTTAAAAAGAGCATAAAACTTACTATTTTTTATCTCTTACAATTTTAACCTTATCTGGTTCCATTATCAATTCACCCATCTTTACAATCATGGTGTCTGTAAAGCCGGCAGTAATGCTTAAATCGCTTTCGAAACCTACCGGCACAGCATTGGTAACATCAACAGTAGCAGAAAAATCTTGTAACACCGGAGCAGATACAACTTTCTTCAAAGGTATTGTAACCGTTTGGTCAACTGGAACTGTAATGTTGCCATTAATATTGACTTTTTGAGCTATGGGGACACTGACATTCACAGGAATAATAGTTTTAAGTCTGGCTTTATAATCAATAGGGGACAGCGTAACCGTATCTTTTACTTGCAAAGCCTGACGAATAGGAATGATGGTATTCACCGGAATCTTTCCTTTTGCAGGAATTTTCATTTTTATGCCTAAAACCTTAGTTTCGATCTTAGTATCCATATCCAAAGAGAAATTAACGGCTAACTCATCTTCTATATAAAGCGCTTGATTGAATGGTATTTTTAAGTCGCTCAGGCCCAATTCTTCCGGTGACAACTCCACATCGAGTGGAAGGTCGAATTTAAGATCCAATACTTCATCCATAAAAACATCGGTCTTTAATTCTACCGGCAACTCCATTTTAAGAGGTACATCAATGTTTTCATTTAAACTGATTTTCAAAGGCTGATTGACATGGATATTGGTTTCTAATTTATCCAACATTTTAATGATCACATCCTCATCTACCTTAGCAAAAATCGGGATCTCATTAGTGACATTGATACCAATTTGCTCTTCGATTTTCAGTTTAATCAAGAACCATTGCAATGGATTGATCAATACAAGCAGCAACAGTATTCCAAGTATGATTCCTGTGATGGTTAGGCCTCTTTTCATGTGTAATCTTTTAAAAAGTAAAGTTGGATGGTTTATGAAGTTAAGTTAACAATTAATTTGATGTATTAATGTATTTTGCCATTTGGTGAAAGCTAAATGGTGGAAATATAATTTCGAAGAGTTAACCTATTATCGGTTCAGCATATATCATTTCGGAATGAATATGCAAACGGTCTATTTGTATAGATTTGGGGAACATTTGGTTGATACTGCTCAGCGGAACAGCAGAGAGAATATTGATGTAATAACGGAAGGGCGACCTATTAGCAATATTTTTCTTACCCATTATCACGAAGATCATACCGGCAATGCTGCTTACTTGCAAAAAATCAATAATGCAAAAATCTTTGCTCATCCTATTTGTGCCGAAATGATGACCGAAGGATTTACGGTTTCACCTTTAGGACGATTGATTAGCGGTAATGTTAGTAAAGCAGTGGTTAATTCAATGGCGGATGGAGAAGTTGTTGATTTAGATGGTTATCAATTACAGGCTGTTTACACGCCGGGACACACCAATGATCATACAGCTTATTTTGAAAGTAACAGAGGGTGGCTTTTTTCCGGCGATATTTATGTAGCGGATCGTATCAAATACTTTGAATCGAACGAAGATATTAAGGAACAGATCAAGTCATTGAAAAAACTGGTCGCGCTAGATTTTGATGTATTATTTTGTGCTCATAATCCCAAATTGAAAGGCGGCAAAAAACGCTTGGAGAGAAAATTGGAATTGTTCGAAT
>JAGQYH010000306.1 GCA_020436175.1 Bacteroidota bacterium | reverse complement strand
CTCTCAGATTCGATTCCTTCCATCAATAGCCGAATGAATATTGATCACATTGACCTTCAAGCTTTGCACCTGACGGACAAACCCTTTGTTGCTAAACTGGAGGGTGATGTACAATTGACGGGCAATACCATGGATAATTTGAACGGCCAATTTAACCTGTCTTCCTTACATCTTAAAAATGCCAGTACTGAAGTAGATTTTGACACGACCACTTTTATCATAGAAAGTAGTGAGTTCAACAAATCGTATAAAGTCATCAATGATAAAATGGTGGCACACGTGGAAGGGAATTTCGATCCGGTTGCCCTACCTAATGAATTGCTGAGATACCTGAGCGACTATGTGTATTACATCAATTACGATGACACAACTGATGTAGTAGCACAACATATCAAAGGCAGTATTATTTTGGAAGAAGGTTTCGGCTTGGTAGAATTTTTCTTGGGAAAAGTAAATATTCCTGAAAATCTGGAAGCTGATTTTGAATTCGATAACACGAAAAACATATTTAATATTCAGGCACATTCCAATTTGATCGGTTATCAAAAGTATGGTCTAAGCAATTTCAATTTATCGTCACTAACCAGAGATGGGGCATTAATTACGGAAGCTGTACTGGACAAAATAGCGATTGAAAAACCCAATGTCAGCATTAATTATATCGATCTTTCATCTACCTCAACCAAGCATAAAATTGATGGTCATTTATCTGTTGAACTCGAAGACGCCCCCAATAAAATCGAGTTAAAACCTTCTGTTAACTTCAATGGCGACAGTATTGACATTCATTTTCAGGATTCCTATTTCAAGATCAATAATGTACTGTGGCCTTTTAATCAAGGTAATCAGATCGTATTGAAGGAAGGATCAATACAAGCTAAAGATTTTGCCATCTTCAACGATCAGCAATATTTACAGATCATGAATGCCTCCTCCGATCTGTCCGAAGCTTTGATCGAATTTCATCAACTAAGCCTTCCGGCATTGGCCAATATCTTTCAACTGGACACCATTATCCAAAAAGGGGCTTTAACCGGACAAGTGCGTTTAACCGATCCTTTAAAGAATTTTTCCGCTGATGTGGACTTGGTTTTCAATGGCTTACAGGTTTTTGATTATTTCTGTGATTCCATCAGTATAGATGCACATTACGATAAAGACGATAAAATGGTTAATCTGGCGGCCATTTTTGATGATCCCAATTACGATCTTTCCGCTGTTGGTTATTATAACTTGGAGAAAGGCGTAGAAGAGCCGGTATTTTTAGATCTGGATGTCAACCGACTTTATCTTGGTTTTCTGGATTTAATTCTCAAAGACGAAGCCCATTTTGATCTGCATGGAGAAGGAAAGCTGCAATTTAAAGGTTCATTTGCGAAGCCTGTTTTGGTGGGTGAAGCTTATGTACTCGACACGGCCACCATAGGTATTGACTTCTTAGGTATTGACCTCATTATCATGCCGGAGAACGGGATTAGAGAAAAAGTAATATTTACGGATAACACCATGGATTTTCAGTCCATCAATGTGCGAGATCCTTATGGCAACAGGGCCTATATGGAAGGTAAATTGACGCATTTCAACTTTAAAGACATGTCGGTGGATGCTCGTTTGTTTACGGATAATTTTTTAATGTTGAATACTACCTATAATGACAATGAAGATTTCTACGGTAAAGCTTTTGGAGAGGGAACAGTGGTGTTTTCAGGCCTAACCAGAAATATCAATATGGATATTGATATGAAAACCAAACCGAATACTCAACTCAGTATTCCATTGGCCAGTGCAGGCGACACAAAAGATTATAATTTCAAATTCATCAATCCTTATACTAAAGATTCTTCCGTGATCGATGTCATTGAACCTATTGAGATCAAAGGTATCAACATGGATTTCAACCTGGAAGTAACGCCGGATGCCGACCTCGAATTGGTTTTAAATACGGAGTCTGAGAATAATATGCGTGCTTCCGGCCAGGGTAATTTGAATTTAAGGATCGATCAAAACAAACAATTAAGCATTTACGGCACCTATCGGTTGATCGAAGGAGATTATGTGTTCAGTCCGCAAAACCTGTTAAACAAACAATTTAAAATTGAAAACGGTAGTGAGATCATATGGAACGGTAAGCCCTTTGAAGCCGGATTGGATGTGGATGCCATCTATCATGTTGAAGCAAGAGTTGATAACATTTTAGAAGATTCGAGCAGAGCCAGCCAAATTGTACCCATGGATGTAATCATTCACATTGGGGGCACTTTGAATGAAACCGATGTTTCCTTTGGAATTGAACCTAGCAGAACCGGTATCATCGCTCCATTGGATGAAGTAGAAAGCTTTTTAGAGGAAATCAAAAATGACGAAGGTGAAGTAACCACTCAAGCCATATCCTTGTTGTTGGTTAAGCGCTTTTTACCATCCAACTCAACGGTGTTTAGTGGTACCAACTTCAGTGCCTCAGAGTTTGGTAAAACAACGGCGCTCGAGTTGGTTTCCAATCAAGTATCGAACTATTTAACCGATGCTATTTCAAAGTTGATTACCGAAGTAGAATTGAGTTTCAACATTATTCAAAGGGAAGATTATAGTTTGGAAGAACCCGGACAAACCACAACTGTACAACTAGACTACACACAAAAGTTCATTAACAATCGATTGATCGTTAATATCGGGGGTAACTTTGAATTTGTGGATGACCAAAGCACACAAGGCAACACCATTGCAGGAGATTTTGAAGTGGAAGGTTTGTTGACCGAAGACGGAAGGTTAAGAGGAAAAGCCTTCCATAGAACAGCAGATTATGACATCTTTAACCAAGACCGTAGTAAAACCGGTGTAAGTATATCCTATCAAAAAGATTTCGATACCATTGATGAATTGTTTAAACCGGATGCCAATAAGAAAAAAAGAAGGCAGAACAAACGAAACATTCGAAGAGACGA
>JAGQYH010000305.1 GCA_020436175.1 Bacteroidota bacterium | reverse complement strand
CCTATTCTAACGCCATGCCTTTAGGTTGTCGGAAAGCAGGTGGTGAATACCTTTATTTCAATCAGAAAACCGGTGCATTATTCGGGCAGGTGCTCAATGACATTGTCGTGGATGAATTTGATCAAATATGGCTATCCAGTTCCAGTGGAGGAGTATATGTTTATGACTACAACAATACATTGGACGATCAATCGGACGACGTTTTAAAATCCATAGGTGTGAATTTTGGTTTGCCATCGGGTGATGTCAGGTGTTTGGAAATGGATCGGGATGGTGAGATTTGGATCGGCACATCTCAAGGCATTGGCGTCGTATTTTGCTCGGGTGCCATTTTTGACAATACCTGTGGTGTTGAACGAATTTGTATCCCAAGGGAAGACACGACTAATTTCTGCGACAATTTATTGGAAAATGAGATCGTGAATTGCATTGCGATCGATCCGGCCAACAGAAAATGGATAGGCACAAATGGCGGCGTATTTTTACAGTCTGCCGATGGCTTGGAAACCATTTACAATTTTAAAGAAAGCAATAGTCCGTTACTTTCAAATGTGATTCGTTCCATTGCAGTAGATGAAAGAACAGGAGATGTTTATATCAACACTGCCAAAGGCATCAATACCTTTAGAAGTACGGCCACTTTAACCGAGGATGGTATTTCCGGCGCTCCATTTGTATTTCCCAATCCGGTTCGGCCGGAATACAATGGTCCGATTGCGATTAGAAATTTAGCGAATAATGGCAATGTAAAGATCATGGATATTGCCGGCCATGTGGTGTATGAAACGCAAGCCACCGGTGGGCAGGCGATTTGGGATGGCTTGGATGTAGATGGTAAAAGAGTGCAAACCGGCGTATATATCGTACTGAGTGCCGATGACGATGGTAAAATGAAAAAAACAGCCAAGTTTGTTTTTATTAATTAAAATTGGCGACCTAAAGACTTTGCCCTACTTTCGCTAAATAAATTGTTTCCGATTCATCATCACCATGCTCGAAAAAACCAGAGGCATTGTTTTAAAATCCATTAAATACTCTGAAACCAGTTTGATCAGCAAAGTATTTACAGAAAAATTCGGTGTATTGAGTTTTATGGTGCCCGGTATCCGATCCAGTAAGAATAGAAGAGGAAATATTTTGCAATCCGGACAGTTATTGGAATTGGACTTTTATCATCGGGAAAACAAAAACTTTCAACGATTTAAAGAATATAAAGTCAGTTATATACCGATCAACACTTATGCGGATATAAAAAGAGCATCGGTACAAACTTTTTTGATCGAGCTTAGCTTACAATTGGTCAAGGAAGGAGAAGAAAACAATGAATTATTCGAACATTTATATGATAACCTCATCAAAATTGATCGCGAGGAAGTAAAAGGCATGTTGGCCATAGAACAGTTGTTAAGCATTAGCAAGATACTAGGATTTTACCCTTCCAATAATGCCGATGAAAATTCCGGATACTTTAATATTATTGAAGGCAATTTTCAGGCTGAAAAAGGCTTTCGGGAGGATGTTTTGGACCTCCACACTTCATCCTTGATGCAAAGCTTATTGAACGACTACAAAGATTTCAAAAGCAACGAACGTAAAATATTGCTGGACACTTTATTGCTTTACTTTCAACATCACATCCCGAATTTCAGGAAACTAAGGTCGCTGGATATTTTAGGTGAGCTGGTAAAATTAGGCTAATGTTTTGGCTAGTTGCTGTTCCTGCTCCATTCTTTCGATCACCTGTTGTGCTTTAGCCCAAAGTGCTCTATGCACTCCAAATGGTTTGGCATATTCTGCTACTACAAATAAAGGGGAAGAGATCATGGCAACAATTGGATTGTAGGCCGTTAAAGCAGGTTTTTTACCTTCCACAGCATGACCGATAAATTGCACGCCAAAACCTCCGAAGAAGCCTACTAAAGCATAAATTAGAGCTGTTGACACACCCAAAGTACTGATCTGTGTAGCCGCCATTAATGCCAACAACAATACAGGAATACTCAACCAACCTAAGGTTTTATCCAATGAAATGTAAAAGACTGCCAGTGCCAAAACAGCCAAAAGTCCCAGATTCAGTGGCATCAATAATCCTGCAATCTCAATGTGAGCAATTTTGACAAACGTCAATGGAATTAGGACAGCGGCCACAATAATAGGCACAAAGATCAAATGGGTTAGAATATTGAATTTATCTTGATGAAAGAAACCGTAATCCACCATCATTTTTTCCCATTGAGTTAATTGTTCTGTAGTGTTCATAGTTGTTCGGTTAGGGGCAAATTATTTTACGGGTAATCTTTTTAATAAAGGGGTTAACAGAGAAGGGAAATATCGTTTTATATAAGGTGCAATGATCTCCTTACCTTCAGAAATGATCACTTCTTCTTTCTTTTTGGCCAGACTTTTTAAATAAATGTCAGCACACTTCTCCGGTGTCATGCCCTTCAGTATGGCTTCATCCACAATATTGTATTCACTTCCATCCTCGGTCAATGCTTTTTTAGTCAGTTCCGTTTTCACAAATCCCGGCACAACAATGGTGACATCAATGTTGTTTGGATAGACTTCCATTCGCAAACAGTCAAAGAAACCATGTAAGGCATGTTTGGCACCGCAATAGGCAGATCGAATTTGAGTGCCCACTTTTCCGGCAATACTTGTAGTAACAGCAATATGACCTGAATTTTGTGCCACCATATATGGCAAAACGGATTTGGTTAATTCAATCGTGCCGAAATAATTCACTTCCATCAACTTTCTATAGACCGAAAGATCAGTATCCACCACCAAGCCGCGATAGGACAAACCGGCATTATTGATCAGCATATCAATTCTTCCAAAATGATTGATCACTTCTTTTGTCTTTGCGGCCAACAATGCGGTTTCACCTAAATCAAGAGGAAGTACCAAACATCGCTCATTCGAAAGATTAAGCGACCTTTTTAAAT
>JAGQYH010000304.1 GCA_020436175.1 Bacteroidota bacterium | reverse complement strand
AACATTTTTTTTTTTTTACATGGCTTTCGCGGAACAGCAGATGCCGGTCAACAGATTAAGAATGGCGTAGATGAGATTACCGGTTTGCCCATCATTTCATTATATGGAGAAAATAAAAAGCCTAAGCTTGAGCAATTAGAGGAAACCGAGAAATACAAGGAAGATATTGAAGGCGGTGTATCCCGGATTGACATCATGGTTTTTGATCTTCAGGATGTTGGAGCGCGCTTTTATACTTATATATCCACCATGCACTACGTGATGGAAGCCTGTGCAGAAGCAAAAATTCCTTTGATCATTTTAGACCGACCTAATCCGAATGGTTTTTATGTGGATGGTCCGGTGATGGAAGATGAGTTTAAATCTTTTGTAGGCCTGCATAATGTGCCCATCGTACATGGTATGACGGTGGGCGAATATGCTCTAATGATCAATGGAGAAGCCTGGTTGAAAAATGGTGTGGAATGCGATCTAACAGTTATCCCTTGCAAAGGATATGACCATACACGATTCTATAAACTACCGGTAAAACCTTCGCCCAATCTGCCCAATATGCGCGCCATTTATTTATACCCGACTTTGTGTTTGTTTGAAGGCACGGATATCAGTGTTGGAAGAGGTACGGATAAACAGTTTCAGGTGATTGGCAGCCCACAATTGTCAGATAAAAGATTGGACATGGACTATAACGGCTTACAAGCCAATTATAAGTTCACTCCGCAGTCAATGTCCGGAGCCACCAAACCTAAGCACGAAGGCGTAGAGTGTATTGGCATCGATCTGAGTGAAAAGGATGTAGAATTGATCAGAGATATTAAAAAAGTGGATATTCAGTATATCAAAGGTATTTATAAACTTCATCAGCAGAAAGAAAAGTTCTTTAATCCCTTCTTTACGAAACTGGCAGGGAACAGTTCTTTATCAGCTTTAATCAGTGATGATCTGTCTGTCAACCCGGATACAATTTTATCGAAATACAACAATGATCTTCAAAAATTTAAGGAGATTAGAAAAAAATATTTACTATATAAAGATTTTGAATAATGCATACATTCTATTGTCTTTTCGATTATAACAAGCAACAATTTTGCATAATTTCAGATACCTACAATTAAGTATTTTCAAAAATATTGCATCATTTTCTTGCGTAATTCTACCTAATTCATATATATTTGACAACGATTAAGGGATTATCCTTTATCAAAAATGACACTACTTCAACGTTTAACCCCCATTTCGAACATACCCCTATTTATTGTTTGATAGCAGTTTTGCTATTGTTTGAATGTCTATTTATCTGCTATAAAAGGTGGAATTGGCTATTCATCGAATTGTGACATTTGGAGTTCCTCCTTATTAAAACAACTCGAACAGAATGACTTCAACAATAGTAACTGACGTTCTTGTAATAATGTTTGAGGTATTAACCTCTGTTATGAATACACAATGAACATAACTACCCCTAGTTATTAAATCATTGATATGAAAAGAGTAAACAGAGAGTATTCATTTTTTAAAAGTCTGTATTCTAGATTTTTATTAGTATTAATTTTTGGATTGTGTTTAACATATACAAACAATGTAAATGCACAAACCTATCCTATTGCTCCTACTTATGAGGAGTACGTTCAGTACGTAAACAATGGGCCGATTTTCTTTAAAGGTAAATCCGAAGAATATGCCATTGGTGCATGGTTTGATTGGCAAAATCAAGTCGTACAGCAATTTGGATATACCAAAGTATCGAAGGTTAACAAAAGTGTAATTTCAACTGATGTTAGTCGCGCGCTAAATTATTGTGACAATTGTTCCTCCGGTTGTGGCTCTATTTCGGCGAGTTCCAATCCGGATTTACAGGCACAATGTCAGCAAGCTTTAAATTTAGTTTTGATACTGGATGAATCCGGATCTATTAACAGCTCTGAAGCAGACTTAGTTGAAGCCGGAGTTTTAGCTTTTCTGGATGAACTCTCTTGTACTCAAATCTCCATCTCCATTATCGAGTTTGGAACAACTGCTCGTTATGTTGTCAATGGTTATCAACCTATTACCAATTCTCTTAAAACTGGAATTCAAAATTACTTTAATGGCGTTTCAACGAACAACTCTGTTTTTACCGGTCAAATCTATGGAAACTCAAATTATACGAATTGGCATTCAGGATTATTGTTAGCCAATAGCTTAGCTACTGCTCCGGATATGGTGCTCTTTTTTACAGATGGAGACCCTAATACGTTTGCAGGAAATCCAAATGATCCTACTACTGATGACGACTATTGTGATAATGGCACAGACAACAATTTTTCATATCCTGTAATGTACAATTCTATTGATGTAGCCAATGAACTTAAATCGAAAGGTGCTCACATATTTGTGTTGGGAGTAGGAACAACCGGTACTAGCTCCATTGATAATATCAAAGGAATTTCCGGGCCTACATTATTTAATGCAGCAGGTTCCGGAGATGCTACTAATATTGCTACAGCTGATTATTCTACCACAACAAACTTTACTCAGCTTCAAACCAGTTTGGAGAATTTCGCAAGAAATTTATGCCCATTAATCGTAACTTGCGATGCTACTCCTGTTTGTACGAATACTGCCACCGGTGGTACATTGACAGTTGATTTTGCGAATGATGCAACAGCTCCATTCACGGTCAGCCTTAATGGTGGAACCAGCTTCACAACCAGTTCCGATCCTTATGTGTTTACGAACTTGCCTGCCGGATCTTATACCGTTACGGCCACAGATGCCAGTGTTTGTACCAGAGCAACCTCATGTAGTTCAACAGTAGCTACTTCTAATATTATCTTAACTGAAACTCATGTTAATGTAACTTGTAACGGTTTAAGCAATGGTAGTATTAACCTAACTGTTAGCGGTGGTGTTTCACCATATACCTATAGTTGGACAAACGGTGCAGGAACTAACGAGGATCCAACAAATTTGACGGCT
>JAGQYH010000303.1 GCA_020436175.1 Bacteroidota bacterium | reverse complement strand
GAGGTGTATGTTTCCAACAATAATCAGGATTTTATTCCTTATGCATCTAGTTTTGGCGACAGCATATTGATAGAAAGAGGCACCGATCCGGAGCTATTTTTATACTGTATTGCCGTTGATAGCGTGGGTTTGAAAGAAACCAAAAATAGCGCAGATATAATGGTGATGTTTTCCCCTACTGCAGTGGTTGAAAATTTGTTGGCAAAAGAATCTATTTTGATTTACCCAAATCCCAACAATGGTATCTTTTACTTGCGATCAAAACTTGAACACAATCAAGAAATAAAATTGCAGGTAGCTGATATTCAGGGCAAAATTGTTCACCAATCATCCATCGACCATCCTAAGGGATATTTGGAAACAACCATTATCCCCGATAAAATTTACAAAGGCATATACTTTGTAAAAATCACTGATGTAAATGGCAAAATTTTAGCCACAGATAAGCTAATTGTACAGTAAACAATTTGATTACAAAATGAGATTAAAAGCCTGTTCATTGATCTGAGCAGGCTTTTTTTTGATGACCTTCCGCCTATTTCTGATATTAATGCATATATCTTTTAACCATGAAACATTCACTCAAAACGCTGCTTATTGTTACAACCATTTTAACTGCTTTAGGTTGTGAGAAAAACTCTCCATCTACTTTAGCTACTGATTTAGACACAACAAAAAGTAAAGTCTTCCGCACATTAAAGAATGCTTATACCAACGAACACTACTGCCAAATTTTTGTTCCCGACAACTGGAAAATCAATGATACGGCACAAAACAATACGCCATTTATCATCGCTCCTGATCAATTTAAAGTTTACAGACACTTTATAGGCAACCATTATTCCTTTTCTGAAGACCCATCACTTTTACAAAAGGCTAAGGTAAGCTACAATCGTACCCCACGAATTTATGAGATCAGTGATATCATTGAACTGGAAATTCAACCTTCAATTGAAAAGGACGGCTATGAATTGGTCAAAATATATCCCTTAAAAAAAGTAAGTAATCGATCAGAGGAACTGTATCACAGCACATATAATTTCCCGGAGCGTATTACCACCATGGCAACAGAATGGGTAGACACCACCCACCATAAAATACTTTGTTTGATACAACTAATCATTCAACCCCCTTTGTTTGCCTCCACCGGATACATTACTACATTCTCCTATGGTGCAGAAGTATTATACTTTGAAGGAGATAACTTCCCTACTTTTGCCGCCCAATACATCAACGCACTTGAACATGTTGTTTGGGACACAAACTACGTTCAAAACCAATATAATTTAGCAGCAAGCCAAGCTTATCAATGGCAAAATCAAATGGTTGTGCGGTCCAAAGAAGAAAGAAGCTATTTGAATAGTCGGGATAGCTATTTAATGAAACAACACTTGCAATGGTTGGAAGAACAGGTTTGCATGGGCAAAACCTTACCGCTTGAAACAAAAAGTTATATGTACGAATACAACTATTCCTCTCCTAATGATCTCTATCAACCCAATAATGATAATGCCGCCGACCACTACACCCCTTTGCACAAATAATCCTTGGTAATCATAGATCATTGCAATTAATAGATAGAATTTTGATCCAACTATTAATCACTTATTAATAAAGTAATAGGATGATCTCATTTATAATTTTTGGAACTTCACTAGATGAAATGGGATAATAACATATTCCTTAAGTGATACCATCTTCCCATAAAAAACAGAAAACATACAAATGAAACTACACAACTTCTGCGCCGGTCCATCCATTTTGCCGCAAACGGTCATTGACCAATCTGCAAAAGCTATCATTGAGTTAGACCATATTGGTTTATCCCTTTTGGAAATATCCCACCGAAGTAATGAATTTGTAGCCATCATTGAGGAGTCCATCGATTTAGTAAAATCCTTATTGAATGTTCCGGAAGGCTATGAAGTACTATTCCTTCAAGGTGGTGCCAGCATGCAATTTGCCATGGTGCCCATGAATTTATTATCCGTCAATGGGACTGCCGGCATTGTAGGCACCGGTGTCTGGACTTCCAAAGCCATTAAAGATGGCCAATGTATTGGGAAATTTGTTGAAGTGGCCAGTTCAGAAGACAAAGGTTTTACCTATATCCCCAAAGGATTTAAGGTTGACAGCCATTTAGATTATTTACATATCGCCACCAATAATACCATTTATGGAACGGAATGGCATCAGATTCCTTCCTTTGATTTGCCTTTGGTAGCGGATATGTCTTCCAATATATTCAGTCGCCCCATTGATGTTTCCAAATTCGGTTTAATATTCGCGGGAGCACAAAAAAATCTTGGAGCAGCCGGTGCTACGCTAGTGATCGTTAAAAAAGATTTACTGGGCAAAACGGGACGTAAAGTACCCAACATGCTGGATTATACAGCACACATCAAAGGACAATCCTTATACAATACGCCACCAGTTTTTGCTATATACACTTGCTTATTAACGTTACGATGGTTAAAGAATTTAGGCGGTTTAGCAGAAATGGAAAATCGCAACCAAGCCAAATCGGAACTATTATATAAAGAGATCGATCGAAATTCATTGATCTATGGTGTGACCGAAAAGGAAGATCGTTCCAGAATGAATGTAACGTTTAGATTACAGGATGAAGCCATGAATGAGTCTTTATCTGCATTCTTTGCGCAACGTGGCATTGTCAATATCGAAGGACATCGATCTGTAGGCGGTTTCAGAGCTTCCTTATATAATGCCTTGCCAATCGAAAGTGTTGAAGTTCTTGTAGAGGCATTGCAATCCTTTGAGCAAAGCCATCAATAAATGCCTTATCTTGTAAGTGAATACTAATATTATGAAACGCTTTTTATTCGGATGGTTGTTTTGTTTACCCATTTTACTGCAGGCACAACAAGTGAGCACGGTAACTACATTAAATGCCGCCATTGCTGAAACTTCAGGATTGATCCAACTGGATGGTAAATTCA
>JAGQYH010000302.1 GCA_020436175.1 Bacteroidota bacterium | reverse complement strand
AAGAAGCAAAAAAAGAAAATAATAACAATGATGATTTACTTCTAAATTCTTTAGAATGTAAATCTAAAGGTCTCTCGAAGAGGACGTTGAGAGATGTTATATAACTTGCCAATGTTGTAACCACAAATTTACAAGACAATATACTTGGTTTTAGCTTAGGGTTGTTGGTGATAACACCAATAACAGCGAAATACAATCCGTTTTCAATAGGTATTATTTAGTGTTGGAATCAGTCTTATTTTAATAATAATTTATTTATTCTCGAGATGATTGAACCTTTTGAGCGGCCAAAATATTCTTGTAATTCATTAGTTGTTTTCCCTTCTCTAAATAATTTAATAAGCATCTTATCATCATTAGATGTCCATGGTTCATATGCTTTGTTGTGAATCCTTTTAGCTTTTCTAAATTTGCTACTATTGTTCTTATTTTTTGAACGAAAAAAGAAACTAAAGATACCAACCTTTATCTTTCCAAAGGATTGATTTTTTCTATTAAACAATGGAATTGAAAAACCAGAACCTTTACTCCATATACTTAATCGTGTTCCACTTCTTCCGAAGGTAAATGGTCCTATGCGGATTCTAGTCCTCATTTCAATTGCAGCTAACAATCTAAATCTACACCAAATCACAATACATAATATTATGCCACAGTGCAAACATTTCAACTATATCTTTTGTCTAAAATAGAAAATCCCGAGAACTTAAACGAAACCTTTTAATGAGGCGGTGGAGGACCATCTCCTTTTTTGATTTGATCAAAGATCATTCGCTTAAATCGATTCTCCAGCGTTAATAGAATCGCTACCTTTTGAGTAGGCAAAACACTTTTAAATGCGGTGATATATTTTTTTAGGATCTCCAGTTCCTTTTGTAAAAAAGTCACTTCATTATTGATCATTTCCTCTGCTTCTTCTTCGGTTAGTTGACTTACATCTTTTTTAGCGTTGCCCGGCTTGCCTTTGAAATTATCCCGTAAGCTTTTTTGCTCCGCTTCAAATTGGTTAAATATGGGCCAGAAAGCTTTGGCTTCTTCCGGTGTGAGTTTTAACTGATCGGTAATAAAGGAGATCTTTAAGGCCTCAATTCTTTCTGTTCGTTCTGCATCCGGTCTTTGAGCAAAACCGGAATGGGTGTTAAGAAAAACGCCCAATAATGCTATTAAAATTATTTTTTTCATCGCGTTAAATTTCATTCGTTAATAGGGAAATATCCCAGTCCTCTAGGTTATTGTCCATGTAATTTTCTAATTGATTTTCAAAGTCATCAGAAACAGATAGAGACAATTCATCATTGATGGAGGCGGCTAAAGAGTAAAGCTCTTCACTCTCAAAATCACTGTAATTATCCTCAATATATTGTAAGGCATCTTGCTGACTGATCTCCACTTTTGCCGATGATGTATCACTATCAACTTTTGCCAGATTCACCATAATTAAAACTACCGCAGCTACCGCAGCAGCCATTGAAAACCACTTTCGATAAGTCGTTCTACCGTGATTCCTTTTCGATTGTAACCTGATTATTTTGCCTTCTGTTTCCAAACTTTCTTCCTCATCAATGCCTGCCATCACCCGGCCACTCAAATCGGCAAAGTAATTATCCGGCACTTTAAAGGCTTGCTTTCCGACGGCATCATTCATGCCGATTTCTATCATGGAAAACACCTCTTCTTTCAAGATTGAGAAATACTCTTCCGGCACTTTGAAAGATGATTGTTGATGTGCTTTCAAATCATGCAAAAGAGGAGAAATTTCCTTTAATTCTGATAATATGTTTTGTTGGTCATCCATGTTGTAATAACGGTTAGACTATCTGATCGGCTAAAAGTTTAAATCGATTAATGTTCCAAAATAAAATGTTCAATTTTTTTAACGGCATGATGATACGAAGCTTTCAGTGCACCAACAGAAGTATCCGTAATCTCTGCAATGTCCTCATATTTCAATTCTTCAAAATACCGCAATTGAAAAACAACCCTTTGCTTTTCCGGTAGCGTTTCTAATGCTTTAAACAATTTTATCTCTGCTTCGGAGCCGTCAAAATATTGGTCTGCCTTTAATTGATTGGCAGGCGAAAAGGTCTCATCAACATCAAAACTTTCAGCATATTTTTTCTTTCGGTTTTGAATAAAAGTTAAGCTCTCATTGGTAGCGATCCGATAAAGCCAGGTGTATAGTTTGGCATCTGCCCTAAAGTTCTTCAAGCCTTTCCAAGCTTTGATAAATGTGTTTTGGATCACATCATTGGCATCCTCATGATTCAACACCAACTTTCTGATATGCCAATACAACCTTTCCTGATAGGTTTCTACCAGTGTTTGAAATGCTTGCTTCTGCTGAATGTCGTCCTGAAGAGCAGCAATTAAAACCTGTTCAGTCATCAATTGTCGGTGCGTTTTCAATTTGACTGTTTAAATTACAAAAGGTTTAATCAATATGTTTTACTGCGCGATCAAAGTTGATAAAAAGGTACAGCAGACTAAGAAAAAGGATGGAATGGATCAACAAGGTAAATTGATGGCCGACGTCATAACCGGTGGGCGATAGAATGGATAAAACAAAAAAGCCGTAAACACCGGAAGCAATAATGGTCATAGCAATATATGCCTTGTTTTTCAGTGCCAAAAGTACGATCAAAAGATAGGGATAAAAATGGAACAGATAGCGTTCATGCGTTCCGGAAAGGAAAATATTAAAACTCAAATTGATCATGGCCAAATAGAAGATAAAAGCCAGCAACCATTTTTTATTGAATTCAAATCTCGTTTGCTTTTTAAGATACAATCCGAGAAACGTAGTGAGCAATATCAGTACCAACAAAAACAACTTTAGCCCAACCCCTTTTGGTGTGAGTTTCCATAAAAAGGGGATTTCAGAAGAACTCCACATGTCTCTGTCCAGCAAAATCCAAATGTTAAAGCCATTGCCCGAAATTTTATTCATGTGGTCACTTCCGGTTAAGAAAACTCTTTCTAAATGAGAAAAAT
>JAGQYH010000301.1 GCA_020436175.1 Bacteroidota bacterium | reverse complement strand
CACCCTGGTAAAGGAGCAGCCATTTGCAGAGGCGCCGGAACGTATGGTCAATTAGTAGCCAAAGAAGAGCAATATGTTGTAGTAAAACTACCTTCTGGCGAAACAAGAAAAATTCTAGCGACATGTTATGCTACAATTGGTTCTGTATCCAATGCTGATCATGGCTTACAAAGCTTAGGAAAAGCGGGTAGAAAGAGATGGTTGGGAATTAGACCTCGTACAAGAGGGGTTGCTATGAACCCTGTTGATCACCCGATGGGCGGTGGTGAAGGTAAATCTTCAGGAGGTCACCCAAGATCAAGAACAGGTGTGTTCGCGAAAGGTGAGAAGACAAGAAGTGCACATAAATACTCAGATAAATTAATCATTAGTAAAAGGAAGAAATAATGGCAAGATCACTTAAAAAGGGGCCATACGTATCGCATAAATTGATACAAAAGATTGATAACTTAAATCAATCCGGTAAGAAACAAGTTGTGAAAACATGGTCAAGAGCATCATTAATTACGCCTGACTTTGTTGGACATACGGTGGCAGTACACAATGGAAATAAATTTATTCCGGTGTATGTTACTGAAAATATGGTGGGCCATAAATTAGGTGAATTTTCACCAACTAGAAACTTTAGAGGTCACGGAGGTAAAAAGCGTTAATCGTTAAAGAGATAATAAAATGGAAGCTGTAGCGAAATTAAATAACTGTCCAACTTCTCCTCGTAAGATGAGATTAGTAGTTGATACGATCAGAGGAGTGGAAGTATATAAAGCTTTAAACACATTGAAGTTCATGAAAAAGGAAGCTTCAATCAGAGTGGAAAAGCTATTGTTGAATGCAATCAATAATTGGGAGCAAAAGCATGATTTAGATCCTGCGAATAGTGATCTATACGTTAAAGAGGCGTATGTGAATCCGGGAAGAACTTTAAAAAGATTTCGACCTGCTCCACAAGGTAGAGCCACAAGAATTAGAAAAAGATCTAATCATGTGACATTAGTGGTTGCAAGCAAAACCCTACAAGCGGAAGAACAAGTTACTGTAACAGAAGAAAACGATAATTAATGGGACAAAAAACAAACCCAATTGGCAATAGGTTAGGCATCATCAGAGGATGGGATTCTAACTGGTACGGTGGTTCAGATTTCGCTGACAAATTAGTAGAAGACCAAAAGATACGTAAGTACTTAGAAGCTCGTATCAATAAAGGTGGTATCTCTAAAATTGTTATTGAAAGAACTTTGAACAGAATTACGATTTCAATTCATACTTCCAGACCGGGTATTATCATCGGTAAAGGCGGTGGCGAAGTGGACAGAGTAAGAGAAGAGATCAAGAAATTATCTCAGAAAGATGTTCAGATCAATATCATTGAAATCAGAAGACCGGAAGTGGATGCTGCGATTGTAGCGGAATCAATTGCAAAACAATTGGAAGGAAGAGTAAACTTCAGAAGAGCGGTAAAAATGGCGATCAGTTCTGCCATGAGAATGGGAGTAGAAGGAATCAAAGTGAAAGTATCCGGAAGATTATCCGGAGCTGAAATGGCGAGATCTGAAGAATATAAGCAAGGAAGAACGCCACTACATACCTTTAGAGCAGATATTGATTATTCCTTGAAGGAAGCCAAAACAGTATATGGTTTGTTGGGTGTGAAAGTTTGGATCTGTAAAGGAGAAGTATTTGGAAAAAGAGATCTTTCGCCAAACTTTGGAACAGAAGAAAAGCAAAGAAAAAAAGGTAGAAGAAGACCTACCGGTGGAACGAAGAGAGCATAAGTAAGTTGGACAAATAAGAAATAAGGTAAAATGTTACAACCAAAAAGAACAAAATTTAGAAAACAGCAGAAAGGCAGAGTTAAAGGTTTAGCTCAACGAGGAAACAGATTAGCATTTGGATCTTTCGGATTAAAGACCTTAGAAGGTGGCTGGATTACTAACAGACAAATTGAAGCTGCGAGGATTGCAATGACAAGAAAAATGAAAAGAGAAGGAAAGGTCTGGATCAACATTTTTCCTGATAAACCAATCACCAGCAAACCTGCTGAAGTGAGAATGGGTAAAGGTAAAGGAGCGCTATCCCATTGGGTAGCCGTTATCAAACCCGGAAGAATAATGTTTGAGATGGAAGGAGTACCATTAGAATTGGCTAAAGAAGCCCTTAGGTTAGCAGCACAAAAATTGCCTGTTAAAACTAAAGTAGTGGTAAGAAGAGATTACGACGGAGAATAAAAAAGGAACGAAAATGGCAAATACCAAATACGACGAAATAGTACAATTGACAACAGAGGATATCGTTGAGCAATTGGAAGAAGCAAAAGCACAATTGGGTAAAATGAGATTTAACCATGCCGTTTCCCCCATTGAAGATGGTACGCAATTGAAAAAATTAAAAAAACAAATTGCTCGCTTGATGACGGAATTGAGAAAACGAGAATTGGCCGAGAGCAAATAAAAATAACATGATGGAAAGGAATTTTAGAAAATCTAGAGTAGGTGTTGTAACCAGCAATAGCATGGACAAATCTATCGCCGTATCTGTTGTAAGAAAGGTAAAGCATCCTGTGTACGGTAAATTCATGAAGAAATCAAAGAAATTGATCGCTCATGATGAGAAGAACGAATGCAACGAAGGTGATACCGTTCGAATCATGGAAACTCGTCCTTTAAGTAAGTTAAAGAGATGGAGATTAGTTGAAATTTTAGAAAGAGCTAAGTAAGATGATACAGCAAGAATCAAGATTAAAAGTAGCTGATAACAGCGGAGCCAGAGAAGTACTCTGCATCAGAGTATTAGGAGGCTCAGGTAGAAGATATGCTTCTATTGGTGACAAGATTGTTGCTTCCGTGAAAGAAGCGACACCGGGCGGTGCTGTTAAGAAAAAGCAAGTAGTGAAAGCGGTAATCGTTAGAACAAAAAAGGAGATCAGAAGAAATGACGGGTCTTACATACGTTTTGATGACAATGCAGTTGTAATATTAAACGCTAATGACGAACCAAGAGG
>JAGQYH010000300.1 GCA_020436175.1 Bacteroidota bacterium | reverse complement strand
TTCAACGAGATCTTTAAAAAGTCAGCTATTAAAAGAACAAAATACGAAGGACTCAAACGGAATATCGAATTTTTGGATCAATAACCCTCTTTTGCACCGAAAAGTAGTTGTAGAATTAATTTAAATTTGAGTCGTACTAATCACTTTTAATAAACGAGGCATCATGAATCGCGTTCAACAGGCTTTTATTGAATTTTGGAATTCCATTATAGAACATTTACCTAAAATGGTATTGGCATTAACAGTAGTAATCGTCAGTTTATTGATAGGAATAGCAATAAAAAGAGCCATCAATAGTTTCATTAAAAGAAAATGGGACAAAAGCATTGTTGTAACCTTTATTGGCGAATTCTTCAAATGGCTCATTTTGCTGATTGGCATTGCTATCGCCTTCAATTTATTGGGATTTGGTGGCATTGCCAGTAGTCTAGTAGCTAGTGCAGGAGTTTCTGCCATTATCTTTGGTTTTGCCTTTAAAGATATCGCCGAGAACTTTTTAGCCGGTATATTATTAGCGGTAAATCGTCCCTTTCAAATAAAAGACATCATAGAAAGCAACGGTATCAAAGGACCTGTACAGAAGATCGATCTTCGTGTGACTCATGTAAGAACGGCAGACGGTAGAGACATTTACATTCCGAATGCCATGATCATGAAAAGCGTTTTGATCAATTACACCAAAGATGGATTATTCCGTCATGATTTTCTAGTGGGCATCGACACTTCGGATGATTTCAATCATGTCAGACGAGACATTCTTTCCTACTTAACCAAACAAAAAGACATTTTAAAAGATCCTCATCCCAACGTAATGGTCGATAACATTGGTGAAAGCAGTGTTGTTATCAAAGTGCTGTTTTGGGTGAATATTTTTACAAGCAAGCCTATTGATGATGAACAAGGCATTGGCGAACCCGTCAAAAGCAGAGTGATCAACGATGTAAAAGAATTATTGCTAGCGAAAGGCTATTCACTTCCATCCACCATTGTAGAACATAAAATGTACAAACCGGATGAAGCATTGAAAATTGATATTCTACCCAGCCAAAACAGTTGATTCAATCATGAAAATTCAGAAAGCCAGCTTAAACGAACTTTTGCCATTATCCGTTTTGTTTAATGACTACAGAATATTTTACAGGAAAGAGGCTGATTTGGAAGCTGCCGGCTCCTTTTTAAAGCAGCGAATTGAAAATGGTGATGCAGAAATATTTGTTTGTTTCAATGAGCTCAATGAGATGACAGGTTTTACTCAGCTCTATCCTCTTTTTTCATCTACCAGAATGAAACGACTTTGGCTACTCAATGACTTGTTCGTTCATCCTGATCATCGGAGTAAAGGGTATTCTATTGCCTTAATAGAGCGAGCGAAACAACTTTGCAAAGAAACTGAGGCTTGTGGTATGTTTTTGGAAACGGAAAAAACCAATATCATTGGCAATCAATTGTATCCTAAAACAGGATTTTACTTAAATGAAACCTCCAATTTCTACCAATGGGATATTATTTAATATTGTATTGGTATTTAAAACAAATAATATTCTAAATGAAATCAACCCAATTATTATCTACTAAAGAAGCTGAAGCATTGATCGGAATTTTAAAGGATCGATTTAATAAAAATATGCATCGCCATTCCAACTGCGTCTGGAATGAACTGCAAGCAAAGTTGGTTAATCATCCAACCCAACTTTGGTCATTGAATGAAATGGAAAAGACCGGTGGAGAGCCTGATGTCGTTCAATATAATGAGCATGCGGAAGAATATCTTTTTATGGATTGTTCTAAGGAAAGTCCGGCCGGAAGGCGAAGTCTATGCTACGACAGAGCCGGACTTGAATCCAGAAAAGAACATCAACCCAAGAATAGTGCTGTCGATATGGCGAATGAAATGGGAATTGACATATTAACGGAACAGCAATATCAATTGCTTCAAGAAACAGAAGCATTCGACACCAAAACTTCCAGTTGGTTAAAAACGCCTGATAACATAAGGGCATTAGGGGGAGCCATCTTCGGTGATTTTCGATACGATCATGTTTTTATTTATCATAATGGTGCGCAATCTTATTATGCAGCTAGAGGCTTTAGAGGGGCAATTACCATTTAATCAAGATTTGGAAATGAACATTATTGTACTGTAGTTGTTTTTTGTTCATGATTAACATTAAGAAACACTCGGGAATTTATACCCTATCTATTGAACAGAAATTACCGCTGTTAATTGAAAAGGCATGGGATTTTTTCTCGTCTCCACATAATTTGGCGGCTATTACTCCAAAACACATGGGTTTTCACATTACTTCGGACACAACAGAGAAAATGTATCCCGGGCAGATCATCAGTTATAATGTTTCTCCGCTATTCGGCATAAAAATGAATTGGGTGACTGAAATTACGCATATGGAACATCATCAATATTTTGTGGATGAACAGCGTTTTGGTCCTTACCTGATGTGGCACCATGAACATCATTTTGAACCATTAGCAGATGGTGTTTTAATGAAGGATAAGGTATCTTATAAGTTACCTGTCGGTGTATTGGGCAGACTCTTTCATCCAATTATAGTTGAGCCACAATTAAAAGCCATTTTTGAATATCGTTACGAGACTTTAGACAAATTTTTTAAGTAAATCTTCAAAGATCAAGCAGAAAGATCGACAAATTGGAAAGCATTCCCATCAAACAATCCAAGATCACTCAACTTCAAAGACGGAATTACCAATAACGCCATAAATGACAAGGTCATGTAAGGTGCATGTAAAGTTGTGCCCAAGGCTTTGGCAAATTGATCAATCTGTGCGTACGATTGACCAACGGTGTATCCATCCTTATCCGACATAATACCCGCAATCGGCAAAGGCAGCACCATTTCTTCCTCTTTTCCAACAGCAGAAATGCCTCCTTTATGTTCAATCACTAAGTTAACCGCTTTGCAGATGGATCGATCATCGGTGCCGACAACGATGATGTTATGTGAATCATGCCCTACACACGA
>JAGQYH010000002.1 GCA_020436175.1 Bacteroidota bacterium | reverse complement strand
AGGATTGCTTGATGATATGGATGCTACAGCCATCGCATCGCATATTAAAAACAAATCGTTTACCATACAGGAAGCCATTAATTGTGTTGAAAAGAGAGCTGCTCAGGCGGAACCAAAGATCAATGCCATTGTAGCCAGCAATTATAATATTAAGGTGGATCAATTGAAGTTGAACAAAGATGCCGTTTTCTATGGTGTTCCTACGTATATCAAAGATTTGCTGGATGTCAAAGGTTTTCCGACCAGACATGGGTCAAGAAGTGTACCGGATGATATCGTCAAAAAAAATGATCCTGTTACCGGACAAATTCAATCTACCGGTTGTGTGATCGTAGGGAAAAGTGCCACCTCTGAATTCGGTTTGTTGCCATCCTGCGAGACATTGGTAAATGGACCTACCAGAAACCCCCGTAACTTAAATTATTCTACCGGCGGCTCTTCCGGCGGAGGGGCGGCATTGGTTGCTGCCGGCGTTGTGCCTGTTGCTCATACGATGGACGGTGGTGGTTCCACTAGAATTCCGGCAGCTTGTTGTGGTTTGATCGGACTAAAACCTTCCAGAGGAAGACATGTTAAATCGTTCACTAAGTACTTGCCGGTTGACATCACGACCAATGGAATTGTCAGCCGGACGGTTAGGGATAGTGTTAACTACTATACCGCTATCGATCAATACCACAAGCACTCCAAGTTGCCACCAATTGCAAACGTACTTGATCAACCTGCTAAACGATTAAAGATTGGACTTTTTACCACCAACGCTTCCGGTATTGAAAGCCATCCGGATATTTCTGAAGCAGTGCTCGATGCCGGAAAGGTGTGCGAAAATTTAGGTCATCAAGTTGATTATATCAAGAACCCAATCAATGATATGATGCTTTTTGACTTCATTATTTATTATTCTTTTTTAGCCAACTTGAACAACCGATTCGGAAAGATTAGCTATCACAGTAAGTTTGATGCAGACAAAACCGAAACCTTTACCAAAGAGCTAGCCTCTCATTTCCCAAAAATAATGCTGATGGCTCCCTTCAGTTTTAATCGGCTTAGAAACAACGTCGTAAAAGAATATAACGAATGCCTTTCCAAGTATGACCTTCTGCTTAATCCTGTATTGGGTGCACCGGTAGTTAAGATTGGACACTTGGGAACTGAAGTGCCATTTATGGCGATGCTTATGAGGATGAATGCCTATTCCAATTTTACCATGATACAAAACATCACCGGCGCTCCGGCCATCTCTTTACCAATGGGAAAAGACAGGCATGGTTTGCCAATCGGCATTCAGTTCGGAGCGAGAATGGGTGATGAAAAAACCTTGTTGGAACTAGCTTCTGAGATTGAAAAGGCAGGAAAACTACTATTTGTCTAATTACAATATTATTTTCCAAAAGTATAGCTCAAACCAATTTGACCTCCCATCAGCCAATATCTTTGAGATATGCCTTCAACAGAAGATTGATCAGTGATGGTATATTTGAAGTTTGGCGCAACCGTTAACACTAAATGCTTGCTTACATCCACATCCATTGATACTCCCATGATTACACCGGCACCAAATTTGGAATTTATTCGGTAATCTTCTTCTGAATTTAAATTGATATCCTCTCCGGTTATATCTGCAATTTTTCCTGCATCAGCATACAAATAACTTCCATAGAAACCTGATCGGATACCAATTCCCCATCTACCCTTGTCAAATTTATATCCTATCATAATAGGAATCTGAATATAATACTGACGATTATAATACTTTTTATTGATAATGCTGCGATGAGTAGTCGTTACTTGTTGTAAGGTATAAGAATCTCCATCAATATCTATCGTTTCACTTACTACTTCCTGTTCTTCATGGGTAAACTCATATTGAAACCTTTCAAGAATGGAATGCTTACTAAATCCTGTCATCAACTCCATGCCGGAGGAATGCTTAGCTCTAAACTCTATTCCATAATAACTCTCAATAATTGGTGTTTCCGATTGTTTCCTAAAGGCATATAACTCAGCATCGCCTGCATCTTTTACTAACACTTTTATTGGTTTGCTTACACCGTAATGTAATCCTAACGAATATTCAAACGTTTTCTTTGACGATTGATCTTCCTTCAGTTTCAATTCCTTAAGCGCTTTAGGCTGTTCATTGGATGGTGGAAGTGCCAATGATCTGCTATCATTCAAACTCTTGATCGAGTTTAGGGAATACGCTGTCCATTGGGCAGAAGTAAGAAATTTATTGTCATCCTTTTTTACATCTGAGTTCGCCACTCCAATAGGATTATTTACAGTTAATGGTATGCTTTCCTCAGTTGAATTAGACAAAAATTCATTTGAAGTGTTGACAAAATTTTGATTTTTCGAAGGCTCTTTAATCGCATTACTATTCTTAATTTGAAGCTCTTGTCGGTCTACCGGCGAATATTTATTCTTTGATTTCGGTTTTGAGGACTCGGCTACAAATGGAGTAGTCTTATCGGTGACGACTGAATTTGTAGTAATATTGCTATTGAAGTCAACGTTATGGTCATTGTCTGCAACACGATCATTATTAGCCTCAAATGCAGTTGGCTCCGACCAACTTAATGATGATGTTTCATCTTGAACAATTGTAGTAGGGTTGTTTTTATTCAAGATAAAATAAAGGGTTGTGCCGGCTAAAGCTCCTATCAAAAGAAAATATAAAAATCCTGCTTTTCTCCTATTGGTGGCATTTAATGCCTCCACATCAGCCTCGATATTGCCCCATATCTCATCAGCATCAACTGCTGAAAGGTGATCGTTCATGGCCGACTTAAGATCGCTTTTATAAAATTCCCTTTTCATCTTATCTGTTTATCCATCATTCGTAAATTTCCTTACGCTGATTTACTTTTTTTTAAATTATCATGATTCAATTTATGTTGCAAAATTTTCCTTGCTCTAGCCAAATTAGCTCGGGAGGTACTTTCTGAAATTTGTAGCATCTCTGCAATTTCAATATGGTTATATCCTTCAATTACATTTAAGTTAAACACCGACCTTAAAGCCGGTGACAGCTCTTGAATCAACGAAATGATTTCTTCTATTTCAAACTGACCATAGATTATCGGCTCATTGGATTCTTTTGGAAAATCATCCAAAAACACGGTTTCAAATTTCAAGTGCTTTTTGTTCAACCAATCCAAAGAACATCTTACAGCAATCTTTCGCATCCAGGCTTCAAATGATCCACAGGGCTCATAGTTATGTATATATTTAAAAATTCTGATAAAACTTTCTTGTAGCACATCTTTAGCGGTAGCTTGATCCACAACATACCTTCTACATACAGTCATTAGCATAGGCGAATACTGTTTTACCAGTTGATATTGGCAGTCTTTCTGTCCTTTTTGACAGCCCCGAATTAGTTGTTGGTCCGACAAAGCTCAATTAAGTTAATAAATATGCCTCAAACACTGAAACATTCTAACGCAATTACGAAAGATGTTGTTGAGCCAGCGAATGTAATCACATCGGCCAGCCCCAAACAATATTTAGTCACCTATTTTTTGCAATATCTCATAAAACTCTCGCTCGCCGGAACCGTCCGAAAAATAACCGTATGTCAGGTAAATTCTGTGTACACCCGGACCGCCGGCATCCGGCACTACCATTACATCACATTGACCGGGCACTCTATTGTGATTAAATGAACCGGCTGCTCCACATCCGTCTGCTTCAACCGTTAGAATTCTGCTTCCAGAAAACACCGGTGCAGGTTCACCATTAATCTCTGTCGGAATAGTAAGCCTTAAGGAAGAGTCGGTTGGGTTGGTCGCATCATTTACCCCAACATAAAAGATCATTTCGCCATCCCATGCAAAGTCATTGGGTCCCCAAAAATCTCCTTTGGTCAGTGCCGTATCATTGAGCGCACCAATTATTCTTGTTTCACCCACCCAATCAATTGGCAAATCAGATACAGGACATGGCCCCGGATCGATACATTGTCTTTCTATTCTCCAATAGTCACTATAAGTTACCACGTAAGTTCCTTTAAATGGATTCGGCAGATAAGTGAATCTCATTTCTTTGGCATCTTCATCTGTGGTATTTGCAGCAGATCCATCAGACCTCAACACTTCAAATCTCATGATACAAATTGTTCCGGAGACTAATGAATCAACGATGGTATCCAATACGGATTCAGGATCGGTTACCTCGATACCTTCCACCAAGTCGGACATTCTAAATGATTCTTCAATATTGGTAGATAATTGAGTGTCATCAATATCATAAGAATAGGCCAACACTTCATTGGTTTCCTCTTGTGTTCCTCCCATAATGAATTTCTTATAGACATTCACTTTTGCAATGTCTTCCACACCGGGAATCATAATAAATCTGAAACTATAATCGGATTGTCCCTCCACCAACTCATTGGCCTCGGTTACGACCTTGATATAGGCATCTGCCGTTTGAAAATCTATGGCATCTTCCTCATAGGTAACAATTTCTTCGTCACAAGCAAAAAAACTGACTGCCATCAAAAGCCCAAGTAAATAATTAAATTTCTTCATGATTTAAATTTTAAGATTTCGTTTTAAGTGTATTCGCTTTCGCTTCACTTTGATTAAACTCCGTAAAATTTAAAATCGCTGCATTGATCTTAATTTTTTCTTTTCCAACAATTGATACTGAATAGTGGTAGGTAGATCAGATTAAGCTAGGAAAAAAAAGATAAATGCATCTGCATCGTGAGATAAGGATTTCTCGGATGATGCTTCGATGGACTGATTGGAACTATTATTCTCGGCATCATTTGCCCAAACATGTAAAATGGTGGCGATGGCGAGTAACAGTATCATTAAGCCTCTTATAAGCGTTTTATATAGATCTATAGTTTGATCCATTATGATTCGTTTAGGTAAAAAAGGAGTGTTTTGTTAAATTATTGTTACCGAATATAAACGAAAATGTGCAATAAATTAGTATTTCGCTTTAAAATAATTCCATTGGCCCAAAAACTTTCGGCTTTAATGAGATAACAATAAAAAAGCCGATATGTTGTCATATCGGCTTTTAATTCTTCAATTGATTGAAATTAATCTATTTTTTTCGCTGCTTTTTCAGGATCCAACAGATCGTAAAATTGATTCAATTTTGGAAGGATAATGATCCTAGTTCTTCTATTGGCCTTTCTGCCCTCAGCGGTTTCATTGCTTGCTAAAGTGTTGTATTCTCCACGACCGGCTGCTATCAACCTATTGGGGTCAACACCATGTTTTGTTTGTAAAGCTCTCACCACAGCAGTAGCTCTTTTAACACTCAAGTCCCAGTTGTCTTGAATACAGCTGCTATTGATCGGCACATTATCCGTGTAGCCTTCTACCATAATTTCTAATTCAGGTCTGGATTGTACAATTTGAGCAATCTTTCCCAGAATTTCATTGGCTCTAGGCGTTATAATGGCACTGCCACTTTGGTAAAGCATACCGTCAGAAAGGTTTACGAAAACCACCGTTTTGTCGACTTTGATCTCAACATCATTATCTGCGATACCCTCTTTCAGTACACCTTTAAGATTTACGGCCAATGCTAAATTGATTGAATCTGCTTGCGATTTGGCGGCTTGCAACATTCTAATATACTTATCCTTTTTTTCGAGTTGTGTAAGCGTTTCTTTAATGTTGTCGTTTGCCGATTGAGACAAAACGGTTAAATCTCCCACTTGACTTAACTGTTTATCTCTTTGCGCTTTGGCATCTGCCAATTGTTCTTTCAAGTTTTCAATTTGATCATCCTTGAAAGGTAGTTTTGCAGCTTCCAATTTCAATCTTTCAATTTCTTTGTCTTTGGAATCCATCTTTTTTCTGGCATCATCTAATTGAACAACACATTTGTTTAAGGCTTCATCATGCTCTTGCTCAATTTCAGCTAATTTCTTATTGCTGATACAATTCACCATTAAAAGGCAAACCATTGATAATGAGGTGATTTTAAATAATTTCGTTCTCATATTTTTAATTTTCGTTTTTGTTAATGTGGTTAAATAATATAGCAAAATTAGATTTGAAATCAAACTGTTGCATTCGTCATCGCCCAATAATAACATTAATTAATACTTCCATTAGAAGCTCCTTTTCTTCTTGGCCATCAAGGATTAGGTAAACGGATTTTTTACTACTTTTTATTGTTGTGTAGTGGTTACTTTTAGCTAAGCTTTCCAGTTCTTGCGGAGTTAAAGTAACATTGGTTCCATTCACCACAAATTGACCATTCACTTTAAGAATTTTAGCTTTCAACTGTTGTATCACACCGGGCAATACTACTGCTAAGGTACGGGCAAACAATGCATTTTCCATCCTAATTTCTACAAATGAAGTATTTTTTTCGTTGTAATCCAATTGGCCGTTAATGCCTTCCAATCTATTGACCAATTGATCCGGCAGGTTATGAATGAAGTGCTCGATACTGGGATCATCTTTCGAAAAGTTAAATGTTAAAGCACTATTGGATTGAGCTTCTACTATATTATTTTCGTCCCTTTTCTCACTTATGGCGGCAATCATAGTCGCATCTTCCGTAACAACTAATGTATTTTCTTCGGGAAAGATGTAAAATGTTTCCGGATGTTTCTTGACTTGGTAATAGGTTATTCCGTTTTTTGAAATCTTATTCAACTGATTATTATTGTCCATTTGAACTTGAGCAAGCTGTTGGGCGTCTATTGAACTAAAAGTAACGACCTTATTATTGATTGTTTTATTGTCTAAAGCGGAGATTTGCAGATTCACTCGGTCAACATCATTCAACGTAAATTCAATTTCCTTCTCGATCTGTTTTTGTAGTTTATCCGACTCATCTTCTACAGAAACGATGGTATTGGGCAGTTGATAATGGTTCTCACCTGAATGTTCCACTTCTTGAATAACCGGTTGACGATTGATGGTAAGAAAAAGGTATACCAGCACCAATAGGAATAACAACAGGACACCTGCGAAAAGCCTGACACTGACCTTTTTTACATTCATAGGATAAAGATAGAATGAATTCAACAGATCAAGATGGTTAATGTGAAACACATAGGATTCGAACCTATTCAGCCTAAAGGCACCAGATTTACAGTCTGGCCCGACTCTCCCACGTCGGCGGTGTTTCAAAATAGGGTTTATTTTATATAAGTCAAACCACCTTATCTGCACAACTTGAGCTGGCAAAAGCATGCGGCTTTGCTTTAAAAACGAAACCCATCCCCAAAATATATCCCATCGCTTCTTTCAAAGCCTTGTTTGATTGAAAATGCGGATCTGTATTGATATCAGCATGTACTTCTAAAGCAATGTTATAGGTATCCAACAGATCACAAATTGCATAAGCGACTTCAATGGATCTTGTTACTTCTCTCAACATCCTTTCCTTAATGCCGCACTCGCTCCATTCTTTATCGTTTCTAATGAACATAAATCCACCTTTGCCTAACCGCAGTACCACCACTACTGTGGCATAAACAATACAATCTTGATAAACCTGTGAATCGGTTCCTACACAAATTTTTAGTTGATGTCCATTTGCCTTTTCAAATATGATAGCATCTTCTAAAACATCCCTAATGGGTTGGTCGAAGGTCTTGCCATTCAATGTTCTCCAAACTACTTTCCTTTTATACATATTGCACACTTTTAATTCTCATTGTTGTGATAGAAGGACTTGAACCTTCATCTATTTGCGTATAAGGCAAATGCTTTCACCGTTAAGCTATATCACATGGCTCCAAGGGGGAATTTCGAAATCCCGACCCGGCGGTTAACAGCCGCCTGCTCTGCCTCTGAGCTACCTTGGATGTTAGCGTAATATTTGTGGAACCGACCTGAGTTGAACAGATACTTTCCCGTCTTCAAGGGGATGTGCACACCCAGTACACCACAGTTCCAAAAATTGGAGGCTAAGACATGACGCCTACACCGATCATTTGATTACACCTCCTTTGGTACTCTGTAAGGGAATCGAACCCTTTTTTTCTGCTAGAAAGGCAGACGTCCTCAAACCATTAGACGAACAGAGTATTTCTTTCATAGAGACAAGAGTGAGATTCGAACCTGCCTACCGCAGGCAGGCCCACATGATACGGATTTGCAGTCCGTTGCCTCAACCATTCAGCCATCTTGTCTTTTCCATTTTCGGGTGTTTTCGGGGATCGAACCCTGTTCTACTCCTTCACAGAGAGCCGTTTTACCTAATAAACTAAAAACACCATTCAGCGGCTCATACGAGACTCGAACTCGTATCTCCCGAGAGACAGTCGGGTAGGATGGCCTTTACCCCAATGAGCCGTAATCATTTCGTCTGAAGAGCAGGATTCGAAGAACGACCTATTGATCATCAAGGTGAGTAAACAACCAACCGTTATCTCTCCAGAAATTTAAAATTCAGTTAAGGTATCAGGATTCGAACCTACCTATCGCAGGCAGGCCTAAACCCATGGGCTCAAAACCCATTGTGCTACCGTTACACCATACCTCAAAATGATCCTATCCTGAAGTGTAATGAGCAAAAAAAAACACCATCTTTCGGATGGTGCTTTAATTGATTATCTCTTGGAAAATATCCATTAAATACACCTCTTCCTTATTCTAAAATCCTCAATACCACAATCAGCACCTTGATGCTCACTGGGGAATCGATGGTTATATATTGTCTGATTAAAATTCATTTCTTGTTGTTTATTGTTGTTTCAATTACAACTGCAAAGTAAAGTCAAATGTTTTACAATTACAACTTTTAATAATTTATTTTACATTGATTTTCAATTAGTTATGTTGTTTCAAAGACATGACAATCCCTGCTGTTTAATAAACAGAAACCGGAATTGTTATAAATGCCTGTCTCTCATTTGTTTAATGATCATTCCCCAATTTTTATATGGTCTTATTTTACTTCAATATTTTTTTTAATTTTTTTCAAAAATGTGACAAGTTGAGGTATCAAGGTTTTGTTTTAGATCTTAAAGCCAACACTCTTCTACTCTTCTAGCTTATCTGCTTCTATATGGGCATAAAAAAAGCCTGATTCTTTTATCCGGAACCAGGCTTTAATAGCTATACAAATTATATATCAATCAACATATTAAATACCAGGTCCTTCTACAGTCTTCTTCGTTCCAAAACTGAGGTCGATGGTCGCAACTATTTAATATGTAAGAATATGTTCTCATTTATGCGGACAAATATAGTAACAAAATACTTGTTGTAGCCAATACTAGTAAAACATATACAATTTCTGTTCCAAAATGATTAAATTATTCCGGTTTCGAAGCGGCCATTTCCATGAATTTCAAAAGATGTAAATGCTACCATTGGGAAAGGTATCACCTATATTATAACATCTTAAATTCCTATTTACTCCCAAGCTGCATCGTAACAATTACCAATCCAGGATTGCAGCATATTGTTTCCATAATTGGGTTGAGTAGGATGATCACTATTGGCCATGATGCATATAGAAATATTCTCCGGCATATGAAACAACACACCACTTAAATAGCTACCAATACTTCCGCCGTGCCCTTGTCCGGTACCCCGTGAAGTGTCAATTGACCTATTGAAACCAAATCTCCAACCTAATGTGGGATGGCCGTACATAAGCGTTCTGTTGGCCGGAGAAAGAATAGCATCATTATTTTGTATGCCTTGCATGTATTTTACAAGATCACGAGCAGAGATCCACCATCCGCCACCACCGGCAATCCCTCTCCAATCGAAGGTATATCCAGTACCGGCTTCTGAGGCAGCAAAGTCATAATACAAAGTGGCTTCATCATTTCCATCCATGTTCAAAGTAGCTTCATTAACACCGCTTGGGGCAAGCAACTTGGTTTTAATGTATTGCTCATAGTATTTTTTAGACAACTCATCCGTAATTTCAACTGCATCTTTTAATTCCTGAGGAGCATCCGGTAAGTTTTTCCATAACTGAGGTATCACAATTCTCATCAAGGCAAAATTGGCGTTCTTATAAACATATGTATTCTGATCCGGGTCTGCAGGGTCATTGATCTCTTCATCTAATTCCGTTGATTGAACAAAGGTTTGTAACCCGGAATAACTCAATGTCGTACCAAAATTATTGTTAGCACTTGGGAGAGCACTTCTATGCGCTAGAAAATGTCTGAAACTTAAAGCTTTGGCGTAAGTAGTTGGATCCCAAGAGGCAGGAAGATGCGGAGCCACTAAAGAATCAACAGTTAAATTATTCGCCTCCAATAGTTTTAAGGTAGCTGCTGCTGTCAGATTCTTAGCAATACTGGCACCATTCATTCTATTACATTGGTTAAAATCAAGAATGCAATCTTCCGTGCTTCTCGCCGTACCGAATGATCGCGTTCCAACAATACTTCCATTCCATCCAACAGCTATTTGATAACCCAAAACTCCATCTAAAGAATCTTCAATCATGTCAAGAAAGGCAGTAGTATTAAATACTCCACCTGCGGCACCTGATGGATCGCTGCCTAAAACAGCAGGCGTGCAATCCACAAATGTTTGAACGCCGCTACCGGATCCATTGTCTTCTCTTGGACAATCGCCGCCAACTGTATCTTCTTTGCACGACAATGCAAAACATGCTCCCACCACTATAGTGACTACAATGAATTTACTTATTATGTTTCTCGCATCCATTTGTTTCATATTCAGTTATCAGTTGATAAGCAAATATATATAATGTTACTGAAATGCCCTAACAGCCTATTACTTGTTCCTCTTTAAAGCATTTGACTATTAAAGAGCCCATTTCAAAATGCTCTCTTTTGGAAATAAAAGCAATGATGATTGGGTCAAGATCATACCCCAACAAAAGGCTTTTTATATCATAAAGTACCGTTTCTCCAGTCACTTAATTTGTGGCTTACGACCTGATCTAGTTGCCACCATCAATATCCCAATCATTATAAAAGGAAAGCTAAGCCAATAGCTCATGGGCAATTGAATACCAATAAAAGATTGATAAACTATACCTTCCTTAAACGAATCGACCATCAATCGCCAACAAAAGATGAAAATCAAGGCATATCCCATTAACATCCCTTCTTTTTGTTTGTACTTAGAAGGAATAGTAAACAACAGAATAACCAATATTACCAAGTAACCCATGCCTTCGATTAGCTGTATGGGAAGTCTTGTTATAGTGACGGGATCTGCTGTATAATATTTAAAGTTCACACCTATTAAGCCGGAGTTTGGAATGCCTACAATTTCATGATTAAAAAAATTGCCTAATCTAATTAAAAAACCTGCTAAGCAAACGGGCACCACTAAACGATCTGCTAACCAACCAAACGAAATTCCCTTCCTGAAGTGCGTATAAATTACGGCCGTCAATACAACAAACAAATAAGCGCCGTGGCCGGTTAAACCGCCTTTCCAAAACATTGGAATTTCAATTAAATGTGATTGAAAATACTCCCATTTGTCGATGAATACATAAGCTAATCTGGCCCCAATAAATAACGACAGTGCAAGACAAATAAAGATCTCATCAGCCATAAATAAAGGCTTATTGTCTTTTTTTAAGCACCTTCTAATATAGAAGTATCCAAATATCAAGAGTAGAAAGAAAAAGAAACCATACCATCTCAATTCAATGGAATCATTGTGCGGGAAAATTTCAGGATGTACGTTCCAGTTAATCGCTAAAAGAATGAATTTCATTTGAATACTTGTAAAGTTGAAAATTACATCTCATATTTTATGATTGCTTGTTAAAACTTCGGAAAAAAGATTTGATTCTTTACAAGCCCAGTAAAGACTAATCATACTTACCCACTAAAACAAGATATCGGTATAATCATATACTTTCATAAAAAAGGCACCGAATTTATTTCTTCGCACCATTTCTTCCTCCCGATACCAATAATATAGTTCCTTGGCAAAAGCTCCATAACCATAACTATAAGCGGTTACGTTTGAATAATAGTCAAAAATATTGGCCTCCGGATAGCGATTGTATTGCTGCACTATTAGGCTCATTTTTTCGATTCCTTCGTTCCTTATTTGCTCGGCATCTTTCAAAGATGTCTTGTTTTCTTCCAACAATGCTTTTCTGGTGGCTAATGCATGATGAAACCTAAGATATGTCACGTCCAGCATGGTTCTGAGTTCTTCATTTTTAATTTGTTCTGTTGAAGGAATATGATCGATGGCTGATTCCAACTTTTGAATCTCCTCATTGGTTTTCTCGGGCGATTTGGACAACTCACGCATTAAATTACGTTGATGTATCTTATGCTTGGGCATCAATTCATCTCCTCCATTAGAAAACGATACAATGGCTATTAATTGTTCAACTGTAAGATATTGATATTGAAAATCCAGATGCTCTTGCCAAACGGTTGGATCTTCGCCTAACAATTTTAGGGCAATCTTTGGATCGAAATCATACTCCAGATTGGTCAAAAGTGCCAGTGTCCAATCAAACAACCAATAGCCCAACTCATGTCCGGTAGTAAAATTTAATTGGCCATTGATGTTATGCTCATATAAAAATCGCATGTCTTCCGCTCTGCCGCGTAAATATTCCAGCAACAACAGCGGCACATCGATATCCATACTGATGTAATAGCTTGTTTCGGGATAATACCAATTCATGCGTTGCCCTCGCATCTTCAACATAAAATCTTTGATATCGTGAAAATTCTTATTGCCATACATCGGGGCTACTGAATCTTCCAATGCATAATAAAATACAGTGTGTGGAAGTACGCCCACTGTCGAATCAGCATACTGCGGCAGAAAATTGTAGTTCCCATATTCCTCGTGTTGTTGATTACTGGACACATGCACTTTTGTTAGCATGGCCACATTATATCTTGCGGCAATTTCAGCTACTTTGTTCATCCAATTGAGCGATCTTTCATAATTTACAGCAGTAAATTCGCTTGTCCCCGCTTCCACATTGATAAAGCTTAATGGTAGCAATTCCAACAATGGAACCAACTTTTTCTCAATCTCTTTTTCACTTTTATTATTGAAAAAAGTGCCCAGTAAAGACACCAGTTTCCAACTGTTTTGCTGCTGAAGTGCTACCCCAAAGGCAACTCCTGTATGAAGGCCCATTTCTCGAGCATAAGTATAAATCGGTTGTAAATAGTCGAACCAATCGATCAGATCATTTCGAAGCATACTAAAGTCGAAAATGTTTTGCTGATTACGTGCCAACCAACGAATACTTTCATAAGCAATTTCCGGTTGATTGGTCATAAAGGCGTGCACCCATTCATTAGGATGCATGGTATGAAAGTGAAAGCCTCTGTACTTTAAAGTGGGATTCCATTCATAGACCTGACCGCAAAGCGATGCATCTAATGATGAAGGTGAAATTTGCCAACGGGGATGCGGAAAAAGAAAGCCTAATTTTTGCAGTGCCATATAAAAAACGGCCGACCATTCACCGGGAGAAGCATATATTTGAATCTGCATCGTATTGTTCTCACAAGTTATCTCGGCATAGTTTTCATTATTTTCCTGCCAGGAAAAAGTAATGGCATTTTCAGGTAAAGCAGCTTTGCGCAAGATGGCCTTAAGGTCTTCTTCGATAACCTTTTGATTGGCCGATAAGGGTGCTAGTTCAAAAACTGATGTTGCCCGAGAAACAGTGGTTATTAATAGGAAAAATATCAGTAGCGCAATTTTAATGCTGTATGTTTTAGAAACTTTCATTTTCAATATTTAATGATGGGTTTGGATAAGAACTTGCTTCACTACAAATTCTGAACCCTCTTGAAAATTAAGATACAAAATGTAAATACAATTGAAACTGTTCTGCTTTTCTAAAGATATAGCCATTCACATGATAACTAATTCTTAAACCCTATCAAAACAAATCGTTTCTTACTATTCATCAGTTTAATAATTTAGAAAGAATAGGTGTGCGGCTTTTTTAAAGCTTATCTTTTTAGAAGTAAATTGTTTTATATTATTTCCTCTTGTTTGAGAATTTCCAAATGCTTAGGAATTTGTATTTGCTTTTAATTATCCAATACATATAGTGTTTACTATTTCAAACATTTTAATGCTTTTGATTGAAACAACAAACATTTTATAATTTACTTGTATCAAACAGCCATAAAATCACACTTCGAATAGACACTTTGATAGAACTACTTTCTTTATAGACTAAATCTTAAATTTTGAAATGCATCAAAATTACATTATATTACACCAATAGTATGATAACACAACTATGGGAACGATAAGAAAAACAGTCACATTTACAGATCAACAAGATCACTGGATCAAGTCGCAGATTGAAAATGGACTCTATACAAATGATAGTGAATATTTGCGAGATTTAGTGCGCCGTGATCAGGCACAAAATGCAAAATTTGTTGCATTAAAGGCTGCTATACAAGAAGGTTTAGACAGCGGAATTAGTGAAAATAGCTCTTTTGATGACATTTGGGCAGAAGCTAAAAAAAGACATAACGCAAAGCATGGCTAAATACGAGCTATCAAAGAAAGCCAAAAGTGATGTAGAAGATATTGCTGATTACACTATTGAAAATTGGGGCATAAAACAATCAAAAGAATATTTAGTAGGCTTATATGAATGTTTTGAGATATTACTAGATAATCAATCAATTGGTCGAGATGCTTCTGAATTTTCATCAGGCTTACACAAATTTACCTTTAAATCTCATATCATTTTTTACCAATCAGAAGGCAATGACATTCTAATTGTGCGCATATTGCACCATAGCAGAGATTATCTGAGCCATTTACCGTAATATTTAAAAGTCGGATTACCTTTTAGACATTCTTTAAAAATGGATAATTATGCAAGACAAAGTCTTTAAAAGAAGCTTTAAGTGTAAAAGATATAGATAGACTTACAGGGAAGAGTACAACAACCTTGATGAAGGTTAAGAAAGCTATAAATACATAGTGCGATTTTCTGCTAATTTATTGAGCTATATCGAATCTAAAGCTAAATATCAATTTTTATCGGACAACAATGATTTTATTTAATTATAAAAAGATTAAGATGAGAAATCCTTTATCTAAAAGCTGCTATTACTATGGTTAATTATTTCTATTAGGAGCATTTGGAGAAGGGTTTAAGGAAGGGTTTTAATTATTTCATTGTAAAATCAATTTTAAGCAAGCCTTTAGATGACTTGGCTAATTCTGATGAAGAACAAAAAGACAATGAATAATTTTTGATGATGTTACCTCACAACACATCAGTCATCAGGAATTACTTAAAATTTGTCATTATACATTCATTCATTAATTTCTCAATTCGTGGAGAATCCTTTTCTTTTGGACTTAACATATCAGCATAACTAAAGTACTTGATGAATTCACCGATATAGCAACTACAGAATCCTTCCACATCAACCAATTGTTCAAATTCAGAATCTAATCTAGCCTCTTGTTCGCAACTATAGATTGCTGCTTTCTTTGCTTCAGGAGTAAAAGAGCCGACTACTTTGTTTTCATCCTTCAAGTGGCCAATCATGCATTGTTGAAGTTCAATCATCCCCTGCTCAGGTAGACCTTTAAAAATCACGTTATATGCGTTTTCCATTGAGCTTTTATCACCATTCATTAATTGCATTAAATCACTTTGTGTAAAGTATCTAGCAATTAAATCTAAAGAACACTCACAGTAGCTCTCTGTATCAAAGATGTTGCCACTCATAGCCTCCACACCTGTCACACATGAATTAACAAACTCTGCTTTTGGCATTTTGTAGCCATCCTTTAATGTAACATATGCATTGCTAGATTGAGCAATCATCGAATCAGCACATAATGTGAGTAGCAGCGTAATTATTATTTTATACATAGTTTTAGTTTTTACTGAATTGGTACGCTTCATTACATAACTTCTCAATCCTTTCTTCAGAAAATTGATTAAATAAAGTATAGTCAAAGAGACTTTCAATCAGCAATTCGTTATCCAATCTATCCTTAAAATAGCTCAAAAAATAAGAATGAAATTTTGAGGGTTGAAAGTTAAATCCTTTTCTCTTATAATCAAATATACTCTCTACAGATAGTTTGATTATCATTTCTTCAAAATAAAGAAAGGTTGAAATCTCATTGAAGGGTTTCTCTATTTCTAACTCGCCATAAGCGTTATAGATTTTCCAATTCCCATATGGCATTCCATCTTTATAAACTCCTCTAATTCTTTCAAAGCCACTAAATGAATATATAGATATTGACTTTCTTGAATCGTGGTCAAATCTCATTTTCCAAATTAAAAAATCAGAAAGAGAGAACTCCAAATCTCCATAAAGAGAATTGTCCTTTATAGGGAACTCCATAATATAATGGTCAGAAATATAGTATTTTATTTTCCCACTAATCTTCATTGGTTCTTGCGCTGAAAGATTTGATTGTGCCAATATTTGACCATTTTTCAATTTTACAACTGAAACACTAGGAATTTCATTTACTGGAATTCCCTTAATTTTTTCTGAATCTGCAAATAAATGTCCGAAGTCATCAACAGGCAAAATTGTACCAAACTGATATTCGCCATGAATACTTGCAGTTCCCATAACCAGTCCCATTATTTCATTACTTACTGGATTTATAACAACTGAACCACTGTTGCCAGGTACAAACTCATAGCTGGTATGATAGAAACTAAGCATCATGTTTTGAGGAAACTTCATTATCAGGTTTTCTTCTTCGCTCTCAACTTTAACATCAATTGATTTCTTATTAAAAGAGGATACATCTCCAATTCTTTCGGCAATAAGAACCTCTAAATCCTTAGAATTGAATGATAAATACTCTTCGGTACTTAATTCTAACCCTATATTAGCATCAATGTCATCTATTATTAAGATAGCAACATCAAGGAAATAGTCGATAAAAAGCAAATCATGACAATCAAATTCTCCAAATAAGGATTTTACACGTATATTATTGATACTAGGTGCAGTCGTAATCAAATGAGCACATGTGAGGATATATCCACCTTTTACATGACTACCTGTCCCAACTATTTTATCAGATGACGGTAAGATACTGTTTTCGACTACTACCCCAAATTGTGTTTGGTTCCCAATTCCTAAATTATTCTCATCACTTTTTAATTCACTATTGCTTGCAAAGCATAGATTAAAAATTGACATACTTATAAAAGCCAATACAACAAGAATAATCCTTATGTAAATATGATAATATTGTTTAGATATCTCTCCTTTTTTATTCAATTGAAATGTGACTTTAGTTTAGTTTCTATTTTAGTTGATTGTTTTTAATTCTAATTTAAATATAACATTAAACCTATGGTTAAAAATAGGAATTTACAATGGCAAATAGTTACTCAATATACAACTAAAAAAATCCTCAAAAACTAGTTCAATAGTAACACATCTTCCCGTGGCAGGATTGCCAGCACTATCGCTTGATTTTCTAGTAATTGGATATATTAAAGTAAGTAAAGTCTTAAGAGTTATCGCTCTTTACTTTTTTGTCCTCACCAAATCTCAAACATGTTTGGATAAAAGTTTTAAGATGGTTTTTGCAGCAGGATTGCCGTCGCTTGCGCTTGGCATTCCTGTAAATGGAGTTGACGAAGCAAGTAAAATTCTTGCAAACTTCGTTTGCTTACTTTTTTGTTTTCACAAAACACCAAGCAAGCTTGAGTTTTGCTCAAACAAAAAAGTCTTTCCAATTTTTGGAAAGACTTTTTCTTGCTTCGTCGGGGTGGCAGGATTCGAACCTGCGACCCCCTGGTCCCAAACCAGGTGCGCTAACCGGACTGCGCTACACCCCGAAGCATTATTCACTTTTAAAGCGGCTGCAAAGATAGCTTTATCTTATCAATTATAAAGCAGCACACTTTAATAAATCATTTATAATAAAAAGCAACCAACAGCTAAACTATTGGTTGCTTGCGGTGACAGAGGGATTCGAACCCTCGGTACCCTTTCGAGTACGGCAGTTTAGCAAACTACTGGTTTTAGCCACTCACCCATGTCACCTGTATAGGTATAGTTTATTGTTCTTAAAGAACAATAATTATTTTCTAGCTGTGGTACTTGTAAGAACGCGCCCTTTTACCCGTCTTTTAAAAGGGATGGCGAAGGTATAAAGTTATTCGGTACTGCGCAAGTAGTTACTTTTATTTAATTCATAAAATTTACATCAACGAGTAAGAATTTTCTGCATTGTCCAGCAAATTGGATTCGAGCGACATAAAACTTTATGTCTTGTTTTTCTCATTATGGCTGATCATGACACAAGTAATCAAGTTGTTCGAGGGTAACATTTAGTCGTTCGATGTAATTCATATTCAGATTCGACAATAACAAGCGAATTAAATTATTATTTTTATTCATACGTAAATATTGAAAAGATGAAAGCAATTATCACATTTAGCCTACTTACATTAAGTTTATTTTTTACTATGCCTTTATCTGCGCAAAGCCAAGCACAAACCGGAACTATTACCGGCACTGTCTCTGATCATCAAAGTCCTCCACTTTTTATCAATGTATGTAAGGGAAAATCCGTGCATAGCACGCCATCAATTGATGCGGATCTAGTAATTATTGCCAATGAAGACATCAGTGCAATTGAAGAAATTGAAGTGATCACCGGAGCCTATGATGTTAGGTATGAACCCGTTATTGTGCCCAATAGAATCCAGAATAAGAATGAATTAGGCCGATTCACCGTTAGCGGACATCCGAATGGCAGCTATCAATTGGTTTTTAAGGCTGATGATGATCAAAGTACTACCGAAGGTCGTCAGAAAAACAGGCGAGTTGAAATAAAAATCATTTTTAACTAACGATACAAAAGATATAACTGGTCATTTGATTTCCGCTTGAAATAAAAAAAAGGGTTAGCTAATTGCCAACCCTTTTTCATTTTCTTTTGTACTCCTTTCAGTTCTATACGGTAAGCTGTATTCTCTTTTTTAATTCTTCTACCGTATCTCTAAAGTCCTCATCGGTATCTACCAAATTCTTTACGGCTTGGCAAGAATGGATCACTGTACTGTGATCTCTACCTCCAAAATGACCTCCAATGGCTTTTAAGCTGCTATTGGTAAATTCCTTGGCAAAGAACATAGATAGTTGTCTGGCTTGTACCACCTCTCTTTTCCTTGTTTTCGCTTTCAATTTATCCAAAGGAATTTCCAAATGCTCACACACCACCTTCTGGATGGTATCAATTGAAATTTCTTTCGACACACTCTTTACAAAATTGGCTACGATCTTCTTAGCTAAATCAATAGTGATGTCCTGTTTGGTTAAGGAGGATTGAGCCAAAAGCGATATCAATACCCCTTCTAATTCTCTGATATTAGATTTGATGTTATAGGCCACAAATTCCACTACTTCCTTCGGTATTAAAATACCATCTGCATTCATCTTATTCTCAAGGATGGCAATTCGGGTCTCGAAATCAGGCATTGACAGATCAGCTGATAATCCCCATTTAAATCTCGACAACAATCTCTCTTCCATGCCTTCCAAATCTTTCGGTGGTCGATCGGAAGTTAAGATCAATTGTTTACCGCTTTGGTGAAGATGGTTAAATATATGGAAGAAGATATCTTGTGTCTTTGCCTTATTGGAAAAGAACTGGATGTCGTCAATGATCAATACATCAATTACTTGATAGAAATGAACAAAATCATTAACGCTGTTATTTTTAAGCGCATCGATAAACTGATTCGTGAATTTCTCAGAGGATACATATAAAACTACCTTATTAGAGTTGTGGGCTTTCACATAGTTGCCGATGGCTTGTGCCAAATGCGTTTTTCCTAAACCTACACCTCCATACAACACCAACGGATTAAATGCCGTTGCACCCGGAGCTTTGGAAACCGCGATACCAGCAGATCTTGCCAATCTGTTACAATCGCCTTCAATGTAAGATTCAAAAGTATAGTTAGGGTTCAATTGCGAATCAACACTGATTTTTTTCAATCCCGGGATAACAAATGGATTTTTGATCATCGGGCTTTCAAAACCATATGCCGTATTCATCTCATTGTATTTTTTTGCCCCTTCGCTGTAGTTCGGATATTTGATCACGGCGGGTTTACCTGATTTCCCGTTTTGTGAATTGTTATCCATTACTATTTGATATTCAAGTTTAGCAGTTTCTCCTATAATTCTTTTTATCGTTTTTCTTAATAGCGTAACATAGTGTTCTTCCAACCATTCGTAAAAAAATTGAGAAGGCACTTGGATGGTTATAACATCCTTCTCTAGGTTTACCGGTTTAATTGGCTCGAACCATGTCTTGTAGCTTTGGAGGTTAATGTTATCCTTAATGATAAGCAAACACTTCTCCCATACAAGTTCGCACTTGTTCTTCATAGTTAGTAATCAGGTTTTAAATGGTTATCTAATGACGGGACTGTAAATTTGAAGAAAAAAAACTTTTAAAAAAAATCAAATTCCTATTGGATTTTTATCCACAATAACAGTTTCCCCATACGCCCATTTTTTGTTGAAACTTTTTTGGAAATAAATTTCGATTTTACCTAAAATTAAACCCGCCCAACCTACTTGGTTAATCATGACTAATTCTCCCTCCACATTTCGTTGCCAAACCGGTTGATCGAGAAAGGTATGGGTATGTCCACCTAATATTAAATCAATATTACTTGAGTTGGATGCCAGCACTTTATCCGACACTTTATTGTGGTCATACTCGAAACCCAAATGTGATAAAACCACCACATAATCGCACTTCATTTCCTCCTTTAAAAATTTTGCTGTCTCATTTGCAATGTTAACAGGGTTTAAATATTTCGTTTTACCATATAGTTTTGAAGGTACCAAACCATCTAATTCAATACCTACACCAAAGACGCCAATATTTAATTTCCCTTTTTTAAAAATCTTATAGGGCGCTGTTTGACCTTCCATTATTGTATCTCTGAAATCGTAATTACAATTTAAAAGTGGAAAATTGGCATTTTCAAGCTGTTGATAAAGACTATCCATGCCGGCATCGAAATCATGATTTCCGATGGTGGCCGCATCATATCCCATTTCGCTCATCAGCTTAAACTCCAGCTCCCCATTAAAAAAATTGAAATAAGGCGTTCCTTGAAACATATCTCCGGCATCCAATAAAAGTACGTGTTCTTCTTTGGCGCGAATATCTTTGATAATGGAGGCTCTTGCCGCAGCACCACCCATTCCTGGATACCGTTTATGATCTATTGGAAAAGGCTCAATTCTGCTGTGAACATCATTTGTATGAAGAATGGTCAGTTTGATCATCTCTTCCTTACCAATGGCATGCAGCGGCCATGGACTAACCGACAATGCTCCTGTTAAAGCACTTAATCTGATAAAATCACGTCTATTCATGAGCGGGAAGAAGTTAATCAATTATTTTAACTCTACCATCTTTAATGGCTTCTATTTTCTCATTACTACCAGATTTGGTTTCCCAAAACTTGATTATGGCATCCCGCACATAAAAATTGGTGTTGATATACTCATAATCCTTTAGAAAACTCAAATGGTCGCCCCCTGTAGCCAAATAATCCGTTAAGGCCACCACATATTCTTTACTGATATCAAAGGATTCTCCTTGAACTTGAATATTTATCGGTTGGCTATCCTGAATATCATAGCGTAATAAATGAACCGGCCATCCGCCTTGTTCTGCCATATGGTTAATCAAAGTAAGCACTACTCTACCGGGAATTTTTATGCTCACCACATAATTATCAAATGGCATGATCTGATATGCATCCTTTACCAACAACGGACCTTTACCTACATACGGCACTCGAATGCCCCCAAAATTAGAAATGGAAAAATCGATCTTTTCATTAGACTTGCTTTGTGCCGCCCAATAAATCACTTCCGCAACATGATTGCCTAAAGTGCTTTCGGGTTTTTCCAACGTAAGATCTTCCTTTAAATAGACCACTGTATCACCCATCGCGCCTTCCAACTGTGCTTTATAAGGAGCAATCAAAGCATTTATTTCATCGGATTGTTCAGTAGATACAGACGTTTTTATTTCTTCCGAATCCGTTTTTACCACTTGCAAAGGCTTGCAAGACAACACCATAGAAATGAGAAGAACGAAACCGAATATTTTACGCATATACATTAATCCAAGTATTTGGCAGCATCCTGTTTTAAAAACTTGATGGCAGTATCTGTCGGAAGATCTTTCTCGCTGTTCAACAGATATTCCAAGATCGCCTTACTGTAATCTAATCCCGAAGCTTCCTTTGCAATATTGGCACCTATCAGGTTATAGAGTTTGATCATTTCTTCTTTAACGGTTTTTACCAACTGCCAAGCATCCTTAGATATATATAACTGTTGGGCAGTATTGTGTTCAAACTCCGCTCTAATATTGGTAATTAAGGCCAATTGTAGATCACTTGCCGACATTCCCGGGAGTCGGACTCTTTGCAGGCTGCTATTCGGACTAATCCTCTCTAAAAATATGATCAATCGTTCATAAGCCTGTAATTTTATGGGCAAAACAATCCTATTTCTTTCGGTAATCTCTTTGTTCTTTAATTCCAATTCCTTGGCTTTTACTTCATATCCTCTTTCTTTCCATTGATTTTCAAAAAAGTTCTGCATGATAAAATAGGTTCCGATAAAGATCACCACAGAAGGGATGATGTACTTTAACAATTCGAATATATCAGATGTATCCATTGAGATAGCGTTTAAAATTTGTTGTTAATTCTTATTATTTTTATGGTCAATTAGACTAAACGATTCAATTCACTTCAAATATATAGAACTGTATTGATAGCATTTTTGTTATTCTGATTAAAAAATATTAAATGAGTACTGTAGAAATTATAGATAAAGCCCCCATTAAACTTAGTGAAGGTGCCATCAAAGAAGTAAAAAATCTTTTGAGTGAAAAAGAAGTGCCAGAAGGTTATGGCTTGAGAGTTGGTGTTAAAGGTGGTGGATGTGCCGGGTTTAGTTATATTTTAGGTTTTGATAAACCTTCTGAAAAAGACAATGCCTATCAAGTTGACGGTATTACTGTAATCATAGAAAAAGCGCACGAGTTATATTTGGATGGCACCGAATTAGATTATACTGAAGGATTAGACAACAGAGGTTTTGTGTTCAACAATCCGAATGCCGGTGAAACCTGTGGCTGCGGCAGTTCATTTTCTGCATAAATCAAAGTGCTGAAATCGTCTCCAGCGCTTAGCTGAGTCCGTTCAAACAACTCTTCCATTATCTTATCTGAAATGCAATAACCTATCGCTATCTAATTTGATTACGGTGGCGATCATCAATGTAAATGATATTAAAGAAGACCCGCCATAGCTGATAAATGGCAATGGGATACCGATTACAGGAGCCAATCCGATGGTCATACCAATGTTAATGATGAAATGCATAAAAATAATGGATGCAACGCAGTACATGAATAGTTGATTGAACACCGAACGCTGTCGTTCTGCCAAATAAATGATGCGTAAGATCAGCGACACAAATAGGCTGATCACTATAATAGAACCTAAAAATCCCAATTCCTCCCCGATGGTACAAAAAATAAAATCCGTACTTAATTCCGGCACGAAATCATATCTGGTTTGTGTTCCGTTCAAATAACCTTTACCAAAAACACCACCGGAACCGATGGCAATTTTGGATTGGTTAAGATTATATGCAGCTCCGGCATTATCGGAAACCTTGCCCAACATCACATTTATTCGCTCTCGATGGTAATCTTTCAAAACATTATTAAAGATCAGATCCACACCTTTTATATATAAACAAGAAACCAAAGCGACAATACCCACGAAGTAAACCAGTTGTCTGGATTTCCTATTGAAATAAATGATGATCAAACTGATCAAAACCAATCCGCCCATTAAAAAATACTCATTGATCAATAAGGAAAGCACAGAAATGGTAATAATATACAGCCCTAGGTATATTAATCCATTGGGCAAACCGACTCTATTCAAAACAAATACAAACCCTACGTACACTAGAGCTGAGCCTACATCGCCTTGCTTAAGGATCAACAGCAATGGCAAACCAATAATGGCGCCAACGATCATTCGATCCTTTAATCGGCTAAATCGCACGAGCGGCCTACTTAAAAACCGGGATAATGCCAACGCTGTGCCATATTTTACGAATTCAGAGGGTTGTAATTTGAAAAATCCAAAATTGATCCAGTTCTGATTACCCCCTACGGACTGCCCCTTCACAAAGACGATGAGCAGCAGGCCGATCATCAATCCATATATTAGATAGGAAAGTGAAACAATCAATCTGGCATCAATCAGCTGAACAAAAATAAACATGGATAGTGAGATGCCAATCCATAGTAATTGCTTGCCATAGTTCTTACTCATATCAAACAAGTGCCAGTTTTGTGGCTCATATTGTGATGTAAAAATAGCTCCGAATCCAATCAACATCAGTGCCAGCAATATAAATACCAGCACCTCATCAATCGGTCCGAACAAATTACTTCGCGTCCTCATGGCTGATTAAATTTGCTTTTAACATCTTTTCTTCTATCCAAATCCTATCCGACGAAATGCTGTCGTTTACATACTTTTCCATCATTAAGGAAGCAATTGGCGCCGCATAAGTAGAACCAAAACCTGCATTTTCAACAATCACCGCAATGGCAATTTTCGGATCATCTTTCGGTGCAAAGGCTACAAACAAGGAATGATCCTTGCCATGAGGATTCTCTGCCGTTCCGGTTTTTCCGCATTGAGAAAAGCCTTCTTTGAACACCCCTCTTCCTGTACCGCTAATGAACACATCCTCCATTCCTAAAACAACCTCTTCAAAAAGGGATGCATCAATTTTTATGATATGCTTTTCAAATCGAGTGGTTCGTGCCGTATCATTCTTCACCTCTGCTTTCACTAAATGTGGTTCATAATAATATCCCCGATTGGCAATGATGGCCACCTCATTAGCCATTTGCAGTGGAGTAGCCAAAATTTCACCCTGACCAATGGCCAATGAAATTACCGTACTGGCCTTCCACCTATTCTTGCCATATATCTTATTATAATATTCTACTGAAGGAACATTACCTGTATTTTCGGAAAGCACATCAATATTCAAACGTTTCCCAAAGCCAAACTGATCCAGATAATCTGCCCAGACTTTGTAGGCTTCTTCCACACTGCCATATTGTTTGCCTGAAAGCATCTTCGATAAAATGTCGCAATAATAAGCGTTACAAGAAAATCGAATAGCATCTCTTCCGGATTGCAACGGAACATGAGCATGGCAACCTACAGTATGACCGGGAATTCTATATCCGCCATTACACACATATCCATCCGTAGGCTTTTTTATCCCTTCTTGATAAGCAATTAATGACATCATTGGTTTAAAGGTACTTCCCGGAGGATAAGCCGCAGAGACCGGTCGGTTGTAAAGTGGTTTTAAAGTATCCTGACTAAGTATACTGTAATTGTGCCCACGATACCTTCCACTTAACAAATTCGGATCATACCCCGGACTACTGACATACGCCAACACTTCTCCGGTGGATGGCTCAATGGCTACTACTGAACCCAATTTGTTCTTCATCAATGCTTCTCCGTAGATCTGAAGATCAATATCTAACGAACTCATTAAGTCGGTGCCGGCCTCAGGAATAATATCTTCGGCACCATTATTAAATGAGCCTTGCAAGTTATTAAACACATCCACCACTTCGTATCGTATGCCCTTTATGCCTCTCAACTTTTCCTCATAGGCTTTTTCCAAACCAATGGTTCCGGCATAATCGCCGGGCTTATAATAACCATCACTGGCTTCAATCTCTCTATCGTTTACTTCACTGATATATCCCAAGACATGAGCCGCTCCGCCATTCGGGTATCTTCGGATACTCTTCTTATCGAATGAAAAACCCTTGAATTCATAAAGATGCTCATGAAATTTGGCAAACTTGACCGGCGTAATGTTTCTCAAAAAAATAACCGGCTTTCTGGGACTTTTTGCCTCTATCACCTTTCCCATTCTTTCTTCAAAATCGGCTTGCGTAAGCTCTAACAATTGGCAAAGCTTTACAGTATCGATGTCTTTCAACTGCTTTGCCGTTACCATGATGTCATAAACAGGATCATTATAGACAATCACCTTTCCGTTACGGTCAAAGATCAAACCTCTTGACGGAAATTCTGTCCTCATTTTTACGACATTGTTTCTAGCTCTTAATTTATAACTGGGATTGATCACCTGAATCATAAAGAGTTTAGCCAATAATATTAAGCCAATAACAATGGTCATTGTTCTTAAGATTCCGTACTGCTGCTCCTTTTCTATCATTTAACTCCTAAAAATAAAGGCGTTTAAAGCGATCATTAAAATAAAAGACAAGATGCCACTGATGCCTGTTTTCAATAACACTTCTCCAAAATGCCTAACAGAACTCTCTTCCACCAAAAAATAAAAGAAGTGATGCACTAAGATCAAAATAGAAAAGTAGATGACTGTCCATTGCAAGCCAAATTTGACAATACCGGGACGATCATCTTTTCCATAATTAGCTTGTGGTTCCAATTTATTGATCACTAAAATTCTGGCAAAGGCCATGGCCGTCAATGAGGCCGCGTGCAAACCTCCGCTATTGGTAAAAAAGTCGAGTATTAATCCTGTAAAAAAGGCGGCTAACATTACCCAATACGCCGGTTGTTTGACAGGGATCAACAAGATTACAAGTGGATAAATCATAGGAAATCCCAGATTATAGACATTCACATTATTGAATACAAATATTTGCAGTAGTAATACGACTATCAGCACCAATAAATTATTCAATGTGTATTTAAATGTCATTCGGGTATGTTTTCTAAACTATCCAATTCAATTTTATCATGATGATTTACGACATAAACCTTTTCTAACGACAATATGTTGCTTGTCAGCCTCACTTCAATATCGTAGAAATTGCTTCCTTCTCTCAATTCTGATTTGGTTACTATCCCTACCGCAATACCTTCCGGATAAAAAGTAGAATATCCGCTGGTAACCATGGTATCTCCAATGACAACTTTAGCAGTTTTGGTAATGTCTTCTACGTAATGAGTTAAAACATCATTTCCCGTCCATCGCATTAAGCCGATAGCACCTGACTTTTTATGCTTCACACTAGTTCTGGCATTATTGTTTAGCATGGATAGACCAACAGAATAATTGTTTGAAACATTGGTTACCATTCCAACAATTCCTTTGGAGTCAATTACACCCATTCCTTCTACCATGCCATCCTTCTTCCCTTTATCTAAAGTAAAGTAGTTATACTTCTTTTGTGTGGTATGGTTGATAACATTGGCCGGCCAAAACTCATACACCACTTTACCAACCGTATCCACTTTACCTGAATCTGCCAGTGTTTTGAATCTGGAAATTTTGTTGCGCAGCATGGCATTTTCGGCTTCCAGTACTTCGTTCACCTGTTTCAATTCGAAATACTCGGTAATATTATCTTGTTTTTCATAAAACACACCGGTTACCTTATGTGAAGAATTGACAAAAGTGGTGTGGTGATACGCATTCGATCCGGAAATTAAAATGAAGGCTATGATCTCTAAAAAAAGAAAAAGAAATAATGGATAGAATTGCTTTATGAATAGAAATAGGTTACGCATACTTTAGCTTTTCGCTATAAGCTATGCGCTGTAAGCCAATTAAAATGGTGCTATTTGTTTTATGATTGTATTTATTTTCAATCACTTCATCCACAATTGGGTTCAACATTTAATATTCTGTTTCTCTTACCAATTGAAATTTGTTTTACGCCTTTCAAAGTTCCAATTGCTAACTCATTAAGAAAGTATATTTATGTCTGTTCTTCAATGCCAAGCCTGTTCCCCGAACCACTGCCCTCAATGGGTCTTCAGCTACCTTAACAGGCAGCTTTGTTTTCGCACTGATCCGTTGATCCAATCCTCTCAATAAAGCTCCTCCTCCGGTTAAATGCAAACCTCTTTGATAAATATCGGATGCTAACTCCGGCGGTGTACCTTCCAGAGATTTCATGATAGCTTCTTCTATTTTAGAAATAGACTTATCCAATGCTCCGGCAATTTCAGAATAAGATACAATGATTTGTTTCGGTATTCCGGTGATCAAATCTCGTCCGTGAACGGCATAATCTTCCGGTGGCTCATCTAAATTCTGTAGCGCAGATCCTGCATTTATCTTTATGGCTTCCGCTGTGCGCTCACCAATCAAAATATTGTGCTGTCGTTTGACATATTCAATAATATCATAAGTAAACTCATCTCCGGCTACTCGAATGGACTGATCCGAAACGATGCCTGATAGAGAGATCACAGCAATTTCGGTAGTTCCACCTCCAATATCAATGATCATATTTCCCTGTGGTTGTTCCACATCCAAACCAATCCCTAAAGCTGCTGCCATTGGTTCGTAGATCAGATAACGTTCTCTGGCATTGGCATGTTCAGCCGAATCAAAAACCGCTCTTTTCTCTACTTCTGTTATACCTGAAGGAATACAAATTACCATGGTCAAGGAAGGCTTGAACCATCGGTTACTTTCATTCATCATGGCAATGAAACCTCGTATCATGGCTTCGGCCGCTCTAAAATCAGCGATTACTCCATCTTTCAACGGCCGGATGGTTTCCACCTTGTCATGGGTTTTACCTTGCATTTGCAGTGCCTTTTCACCAACTGCAATCACTTGTTCCGTTTTGATATCGATTGCCACAATAGATGGCTGATCTACAATTACTTTGTCTTTATATATGATTAGCGTATTGGCCGTTCCGAGGTCAATGGCTATTTCCTTAGAAAAAAAGTTAAACAAACCCATCTCTACTTTTCCTGTTTATTAATGTTTAAAATGACGTATGCCGGTTAAAACCATGGACATACCTTTTTGGTTACAACAATCAATAGAATCTTGATCCTTAATAGATCCACCGGGTTGAACAACTGCTGTTATACCGGCGTCTCCCGCTATATCCACACAATCCGGAAACGGAAAAAAAGCATCTGATGCCATCACTGCACCTTTGAGATCAAATCCCATATTCCCTGCCTTCTCAATGGCTTGCCTCAAAGCATCCACCCTCGATGTTTGTCCACAACCCATGCCCAGCAACTGATTATCCTTTGCAAGAACGATGGTATTGGACTTTAAGTGTTTACATACTTTCAAAGCAAATTCCAAATCGTTTTCCTCTTGACCGGAAGGTGCTTTTTCAGTGGCTTTCTTCCAATCCTTTTTGGACTCGATTTGCTTATCTGCATCTTGTTCAATTACACCATTCAAAAGCGTCTTAAATAGTTTAGAAGGGAATTCCTTGCTCTTTTGCTTTAAAATTCTAGTGTTCTTTTTAGACTGCAATAATGCCAAAGCATCGCCATCAAATTCCGGCGCTATCAATACTTCGTAGAAGATCTTGTTAATCTCCTGGGCAGTGGCCAAATCAATTTTTGCATTGGTAATCAATATCCCTCCAAAAGCAGAGACAGGATCGCCGGCTAATGCCGCTTTCCATGCTTCCAAAACCGTTGGTCGGCTAGCGACACCACATGAATTGGTATGCTTGATCACCACAAAAGTGGTGTCAGTAAATTCGCCTATCAAATGCACGGCAGCATCAATATCCACCAAATTATTATATGATAATGCCTTGCCGTTCAGTTTTTCAAAAATGGCATCGAGATCACCAAAATATTTGGCCGATTGGTGCGGATTTTCACCGTATCTCAACACTTCACCATTTTGAAAACTGGTTTTCAATGCATTTATATCTTCTGTCTGATTGAAATAATTGAAGATGGCGGTATCATAATGAGAAGAGGTGTTGAACGCTGCAGCCGCTAATTGTTTTCTGTCGCTTAAGCTTGTGCATCCCTCTTTTTCATTAAGAATCTCTACCAAATATTGGTATTGACCTCTGTGAGATACAATAGCAACATCTTTATAATTTTTGGCAGCGGCTCTAATCAAAGCAATTCCTCCAATATCTATCTTTTCTATAATCGCAGCTTCGTCATTGGTATTCTTTACTGTTTCTTCAAATGGATATAGATCGACAATAACTAAATCAATTTCCGGAATATCATATTCGTCTAATTGTGCTACATCCGAATCCAATGCTCTTCTGGATAAAATCCCTCCAAAAATCTTCGGATGTAATGTTTTTACCCTGCCTCCGAGTATTGACGGATAAGTAGTAAGATCCTCAACAGCCTTTACATCATAACCTTTTTCTTCAATAAATTGGTAGGTTCCGCCGGTTGAATAAATGACAACATTATTTTTATTAAGCACATCAAGTATTGATTCCAGTCCATCTTTATGAAATACTGAAATTAGGGCAGACTTAATTTTTTTCAATGGTTGGTTGTTTCGTGGTAATTCAATGGGGCAAAATTAAAGAAATATATCATCAAATTTAAGTTGTCGTTGGTATTTTATAAGCATTTCCACAAGTATTAAATTTCTTTACAACTTAGGATATATTTCTCAATTACAGCAGGATAAAAATGATGTTCTTTTTCTAAAATTCGATCGGCAATCTCGTTGGGTGAACTACAATCAGAAATATCTACTTTTTGCTGAAACAATACTTCTCCTTTGTCGTATTCTTTATTGACCAAATGGATGGTTAAGCCTGATTTTTTTTCATGATTTTCAAAAACGGATCGGTGGACATTCATACCAAACATCCCCTTTCCTCCGTATTTTGGGAGTAGCGAAGGATGAATATTGATGATTCTGTTTTCAAATGCATCTACTAAATAAATGGGAACCAACCATAAGAAGCCGGCCAGAATGATAAAATCAATGCTATTGCTTTTCAACAACGGTAAAAATGCTTCCGGAGAATTAAACTCCTCTTTGTTAAAAACTACACAAGGAATGTCATTTTCTTCAGCAATAGCGACGACTCCGGAAGAATGTCTATTGGATAAAAGCATCGAAACTTTAACCTTATCATGATTTTTAAAGTAATTGACAATAGCCTTTGCATTACTTCCTGTACCCGAAGCTATTATTGCTATATGGTAAAATCGCCTGTTTGATGCCATTCTGACTGCGATTTATGAAAAATACTTGTAATTTTGCGCACCAACGATTAAAAAAAGAATAACACCTCATTGATTAAGAGGATAAATACAAATAAGAATCAAAATGAAAAAAGCATTAATCACAGGAGTAACAGGACAGGATGGCGCTTATTTAGCAGAATTATTGTTAAAGAAAGGATACGAAGTTCACGGTATTAAAAGAAGAAGTTCATTGTTCAATACCGACAGAATTGATCATCTATACCAAGATCCTCATGTAACCAATAGAAAATTTAAACTTCACTTCGGTGATCTTACGGATGCTACCAATTTGATCAGGATCATACAAGAAGTTCAACCGGATGAGATCTACAACTTAGGTGCACAATCACATGTGGCGGTAAGTTTTGATTCTCCTGAATACACTGCCAATGTAGATGCGTTAGGTTCTTTAAGATTGTTGGAAGCGATCAGATTATTGGGCTTAACAAAGAAAACTAAGATCTATCAAGCTTCTACTTCTGAATTATATGGTAAAGTACAAGAAATACCACAATCAGAAACCACACCTTTCTATCCGAGATCTCCATACGCCGTAGCAAAAATGTATGGCTATTGGATCACGGTTAACTATAGAGAAGCTTATGGTATTTATGCTTGTAACGGAATTTTGTTCAACCACGAAAGTCCGCTAAGAGGTGAAACATTCGTAACCAGAAAAATTACAAGAGCAGTAGCGAGAATTGCGTTAGGTCTTCAAGAAAAAGTTTATTTAGGCAACCTGAATGCCAAGAGAGATTGGGGACACGCCAAAGATTATGTAGAAGCGATGTATTTAATCTTACAACAAGATGCGCCGGATGATTATGTGATTGCTACCGGCATTACAACAGAAATCAGAGATTTTGTAAAAATGGCTTTTGGTGAAGTGGGTATAGAAGTAGGTTTCAAAGGAGAAGGTGTTGATGAGATTGGTTATGTTACTGCTTGTAAAGATGAAAAATTCCAATTGCCTTTGGGAACTGAAGTAGTGGCAGTTGATCCGCGATATTTCAGACCAACAGAAGTGGATCTTTTAATTGGCGATCCTACCAAGTCTAAAACCAAATTAGGTTGGGAACCAAAATATGATCTACAAGCATTAGTAGAAGATATGATGAGAGAAGATTTGAAGTTGTTTGAAAAAGATGTTTACCTTAAAGAGGGCGGACATAAGGTGATGAATTATCATGAATAGACTTTGGAGTTCAGTTTATAAGGATATCCGATTTGATAATGTACAAAACAACAGTTCACTGATTTCTGATTTCTCATAACTCAAAAAATGAATAAAGACGCAAAAATATATGTTGCCGGACACAGAGGTATGGTTGGTTCTGCCATAATCAGAAAATTAAAATCTGAAGGATATACTAATATTGTTTTCAGAACTTCATCTGAATTGAATTTAACAAGACAAGCCGATACGGAAGCCTTTTTTGCAGAGGAAAAACCGGATTATGTTTTCATGGCCGCTGCCAGAGTAGGTGGCATTCATGCCAATAATGTATACAGAGGTCAGTTTATTTATGAGAATTTGATGATCCAGAACAATGTTATCCATTCTTCTTATTTAAACAACGTCAAAAAACTTTTATTTTTGGGGAGTACTTGTATTTATCCAAAAATGGCGCCGCAACCTTTAAAGGAAGAATATTTGCTTTCAGGATATCTGGAACCTACCAATGAGCCCTACGCTATTGCTAAAATTGCCGGCATTAAAACTTGTGAATCTTATAACAGACAATATGGTGTAGATTTCATTTCAGTAATGCCTACTAATTTGTATGGCCCTAATGACAATTACGATTTAGAGAATTCTCACGTATTGCCGGCGTTAATCAGAAAGTTTCACGAAGCCAAGATCAATAATGAACCTACCGTTACTATTTGGGGATCAGGCACTCCCATGAGGGAATTTCTACATGTGGATGATTTGGCAGCAGCTTGCTTTCATCTGATGCAAACCTATTCCGGGGATCAATTGGTGAATATTGGAACCGGTGTGGATGTCACCATCAGAGAATTAGCAGAAACTATTCAAGAAGTGGTTGGTTATGAAGGAGAACTGACATTTGATGCTACTAAACCTGATGGCACACCTAGAAAGTTGACCGATGTATCCAGATTACATTCTTTAGGCTATCATCATAAAATCAATTTGAAAGAAGGTATTTCAATGGTTTATGAGGAATTTGCTTCAAAATATGATGAGATTGTAGCGAAGGTAGCCCATTAAAAAAATGCTTATTGGCATTCTTTTAACTCTTTTAATCCAATACTTTACAGCCCTAATCTGTCTTTAAAGTCTTCTAGGGTTTTAGCTAATCCCTCTTTCCTATCTACTTGCGGTTGCCAGCCCAATATTTTTTTAGCTAAAGAAATATCCGGCCTTCTGCGCATTGGATCGTCTATGGGCAATGGCTTATAAATGATCTTGCTCTTCGAGTTGGTTAATTCAATAATCTCGTTTCCAAACTCGTTGATGGTTACTTCATCAGGATTACCAATATTCACAGGCTGCACATAATCTGAATGTAGCAATCTATATATGCCTTCCACCAAATCATCTACATAGCAGAAAGATCTTGTTTGTGTACCATCTCCGAATGCTGTTAAATCCTCCCCTCTTAAAGCTTGACACATAAATGCCGGTAACACTCTGCCATCATCTAATCGCATTCTTGGACCATAAGTATTAAAAATTCTTACTATTCTAGTTTCCAGTCCATGATAAGTATGATAGGCCATAGTCATTGCCTCCTGAAACCTTTTGGCTTCATCATACACTCCTCTGGGACCGACAGGATTGACATTGCCCCAATAATCTTCACTTTGAGGATGAACTAAGGGGTCTCCATACACCTCAGAAGTAGAGGCTATCAACATTCGAGCATTCTTAACTCTCGCTAAACCCAACAAATTATGAGTACCCAAAGAACCCACTTTTAAAGTTTGGATTGGTATTCTCAAATAGTCAATAGGACTTGCAGGTGATGCGAAATGCAATATGTAATCTAATTGATCCGGGACATGTACAAATTTACTTACATCATGATGATAGAACTGAAAATTTGCCTTAGGAAAATGATGCTTGATATTGTCTAAAGAACCGGTAATCAAGTTATCCATACCAATCACATCATATCCTTCACTCACAAACTTATCGCATAAATGCGAACCTAAAAAACCGGCCGCTCCGGTAATTAAAATCCTTTTTGACATACTTTTAATTTCTAATTGGTCTCCCTATGCTGTTGTAATAATATCCTTTTTCACTCATTGATACTACATCAAAGACATTCCTCCCATCAAAAATTACTTTTTTCTTTAATAGCCCGCCAATTTTAACAAAATCCGGATTTCTAAACTCACTCCATTCTGTAACGATTAAAAGGGCATCAGCATCTTTTAAAGCATCATACATATTATCTGCATACTCAATTTTGTCTCCTATAGTGCTTTTAACATTCTCCATCGCTTCCGGGTCAAAGGCTTTGATTGATGCTCCTTTGCGGGTCAATTCATCCACTATTGCCAATGCCGGCGCCTCTCTAATATCATCCGTGTTGGGTTTAAATGCCAACCCCCACATGGCAAACTTTAATCCGTTAAGATTCCCTTTGTAATACTCTAATATTTTTTTTGAAAGTACTTTTTTCTGTAAGGCATTCACTTCCATTACAGCATTCAAAATTTTAAAATCATATTCATACTCACATGCTGTTTTCGCTAATGCCTGAACATCTTTTGGAAAACAACTTCCTCCGTAACCAACTCCAGGAAATAAAAATCTTTTCCCTATTCTAGTATCACTACCAATACCTAATCTTACATTGTCGACGTTGGCACCTACTTCTTCACATAGATTGGCAATCTCATTCATAAAACTGATTCGTGCTGCTAAGTAAGAATTAGCTGCATATTTTGTCATTTCTGCTGAACGCTCATCCATAAATACAATTGGATTTCCTTGTCTCACAAATGGTTCATAGAGTCTTTCCATTACCTTTCTAGCTCGGTCGGAACGAGTACCTATAACCACCCTATCAGGCTTCAAAAAATCTTCCACCGCAGACCCTTCTCTTAAAAATTCAGGATTGGATACGACATCAAAAGGGGTATCCGTTTTAGATTTAATAACTGCCGCTACCTTTTCTGCTGTTCCGACAGGCACTGTGCTTTTATCTACTACAACTTTATATTCCGTTAGCCATCCGGCCATTTTATCGGCAAAATTTAGGACAAATGAAAGATCGGCCGCTCCATCAGCTCCCGGCGGTGTAGGTAATGCCAGAAACACTATTTCTGAGGCGTTAACAGCCATTTCAGCATCTGTTGTAAATTTTAATCTCTCTTCTCTTATGTTTCTTTCAAAAATAGTTCTAAGGCCGGGCTCATATATGGGGATTTCCCCTGCGCGCATACGCTCAATCTTTTGTTGATCTATATCTACACAAATTACATTATTTCCTGTCTCAGCGAAACAAGTCCCCGAAACCAATCCAACATATCCGGTGCCTATAACTGCAATATTCATTTATATTAATTTTCCGCAAAAGTAACTAAATTTGTTTTGTGAAAGAAAAGCATTGGATGGCTATTTATACTAAGCCAAGAAGTGAGAAGAAAGTGGCTGAAAGGCTTACAAACAGTGGCTTTGAAGTTTACTGTCCATTGCAAACCACTATAAAACAATGGAGTGATAGAAAAAAGAAAGTACAAGTGCCAATTTTTCCATCATACATTTTTGTCCATGTAAATGAAGTTGAACGCCCTATAATCTTGCAAGATCCTGCTGTTTTAAATTTTGTTTATTACGTTGGGAAACCTGCAATCATTCGCGATATAGAGATTGAAATGCTTAAACAATTTTTAGATAACGATTATTTCTATGATGATGTAAGCATTTATCAATATAAAAAAGGAGATAAAGTAGATATCATTGCCGGCCCATTCAAAGATTATAAAGCAAAAATTGATGACATACATAAGTCACACATCACTCTTTTGGTAGATTCTATTGGCGTAGTTGTTAAAATGAAAACCAAGATTAGTTATATCAGCAAATAATTGTAGTTGTATGGAAATTCAGATGGTGGACTTAAAAAATCAGTATTTAAAAATAAAAACTGAAATTAATGAGGCCATTCAAAATGTATTAAATTCCTCTCAATATATTAAAGGACCTTATGTTCATCAATTCGAACAAGAATTATCCGATTATCTGAATTCCAAGCATGTAATCGGCTGTGGTAACGGCACTGACGCTCTCCAGATTGCTTTGATGGCATTGGACCTAAAAGAAGGAGATGAAGTAATTGTTCCCACCTTTACCTATGTCGCTACCGCCGAGGTCATTGCTCTCCTAAAGCTAAAACCCGTAATGGTTGATGTTGATCCAAATACATTTAATCTAAGTGTTGAACATATTAAAAACAAAATTACTCCTGCAACTAAAGCCATCATTCCGGTTCATTTGTTTGGTCAATCTGCCGATATGGAATCCATCGTTAAATTGGCTCAGCAAAATCAACTTTATATTATTGAAGACAATGCACAAGCCATTGGAGCCGAATACACATTTTCTAACAATGAGACCATGAAAACCGGGACAATAGGTGTTATCGGCACAACCTCTTTCTATCCTTCAAAAACATTGGGATGTTATGGAGATGGTGGAGCAATTAATTGTAATGATGATGATTTAGCCCAAAAAATCAGAATGATCAGTAATCATGGGCAGTCTAAGACCTATTACCATGAGCGGATTGGTATCAACTCAAGATTAGACGCCATACAAGCTGCTATCCTGAGCGTCAAATTAAAATATCTTGATAAATATATTAATGCCCGCCAAGAGGTAGCCGCTTACTACGACAAGACTCTTGCCCAAGTTAATGAGGTATGTTTGCCCAATAGAGCTGACTATTCCAGCCATGTATTTCATCAATACACGTTAAAGGTTGCTAAGAATTCAAGGAACGAACTAAGAGCATTTTTAAGTGAGAAGAAAATTCCTACAATGATCTATTATCCATTGCCACTCTATCGGCAAAAGGCTTTTTTCGATCCATCTATTGATGCAAATGAATTTCCGAACACCAATGAATTGTGTGACACCGTCATTTCATTACCCATTCATACCGAAATGAACAATGAGATTTTGGATTATATTAGTAGCTCAGTTAAAGAATTTTATAGATAATGTCAGCTCACTATTTTGCACATGAATCGGCTGTAATTGATGACGGATGTCAAATTGGAGAAGGCACCCAAATATGGCATTTTTCGCATTTGATGGGAAAGGCTATTATCGGTAAAAATTGCAACTTAGGCCAAAATGTTTTCATTTCGGACAATGTAGTGCTCGGCAATAATGTAAAAGTTCAAAACAATGTTTCCATATATACGGGTGTCATTTGCGAAGATGATGTGTTTCTTGGCCCTTCAATGGTTTTTACTAATGTTACCAATCCCAGAAGTGCTGTTAACAGGAGAGATGAATATGCTAAAACCTTGGTAAAAAAAGGTGCGACAATTGGCGCCAATGCTACTATTGTTTGCGGCAATACCATTGGGGCGTTCGCATTTATTGGAGCCGGTGCGGTTGTTACCACTGATGTGCCAAACTACGCATTGGTAGTGGGCAACCCGGCAAAGCAAATCGGATGGATGAGTGAATATGGTAATCGGTTAGAGTTTAATGGTAAGGGGTCTGCACAATGTAAATCATCTGGTGATGAATATAGACTAAACGATGGGAAAGTTGTGAAGGTGAGAAGTTGTTGAGTTGTTGAGTTGTTGAGTTGTTGAGTTGTTTAAATTTGAAGTATGCATCAATATCCATTTGAAAAACTAGAAATTTGGGAGTTAAGTGTAACAATCACAGTGAAAATTTATGAAATAACAGCTTCATTTCCATCAGAAGAAAAATTTGGTATTGTTAGTCAAATTCGAAGGGCTTCAAATTCTGTCACGGCCAATATAGCTGAAGGGGCTTCACGTTTAAGTAATAAAGACAAGGCAAGATTTTTTCAAATAGCTTACAGTTCATTAATGGAAGTGCTTAGCTTTACAATTGTATGTAATAGGCTAGGCTTTCTAACTTTGAACGAACTAAATGATACCAGAAAGCTAATTGAAGAGCTTTCAAACAAGCTTAACGCATATCATAAAAAATTAAAATGACACATTATTTCATATCAGCAACTTTTCGACAAAACAACTTAACAGAACATCATTGAAAAACTTCGTTCTTATAGGAGCAGCGGGCTACATTGCCCCAAAGCACATGAAAGCCATTCATGAGAACAATGGAAACTTATTGGCAGCCTATGATAAGAATGATTCAGTAGGCATAATGGATAGTTATTTCCCCGAAGCTGCATTTTTTACTGAATTTGAAAGATTTGACCGCCATCTTGAAAAGTTAAAAAGAAAAGGCATTTCAATAGATTATGTTGTGGTTTGCAGTCCGAATTATTTGCACGATGCGCATATTAGGTTTGGGCTTAAACATGGTGCAGATGTTATCTGTGAGAAACCGATAGTACTTAATCCGTGGAACATTGATGGATTAAAACTGGTAGAAAGAGAGACAGGTAAAAAAATCTATACCATTTTACAATTACGCTACCATCCTAGCATTTTCGCACTCAAACAAAAAATTGATAGCGGTGCAAAAGAAGAATTTTACAAAGTTGATTTAACTTATATTGCCCCTCGCGGCCTTTGGTATTATGCCAGTTGGAAAGGCGACATCCAAAAGTCCGGTGGCATTGCCACCAATATTGGCATTCATTTTTTCGATATGTTGATTTGGCTTTTTGGTGATGTAAAAGAAAATACTGTTCATCTACATACGCACGACAGAGCAGCTGGTTCTTTGAAATTTGAACGAGCAATTGTCAGATGGTTTCTAAGCATAAACGCCATTACTTTACCTACTAATTCCAAAGATCGATCTCCTTTTAGAGCGATTGATGTAAACGGAGAGAGCATAGAGTTTAGCAGCGGCTTTGCGGAGCTACATACCAAAAGCTACCAAGAAATTTTAAAAAATCAAGGTTTTGATTTAAATATCTCCAAAAGATCGATTGAAGTAGCACATGCCATTAGAACGCAGCAAGCAATTGGTTTAAGCGGTAACTATCATCCTTTAGCTTCGTTGCCTTTAGTTAAACATCCATTTGAGTAATAAAACTCTATTCAAAACATTTATACTTAACAAGCGAGTAAAATTTTTACTCAATCTATAAAATTTATGTACTTTTGCCTGTGACTGACGTGGCGAAGCTATATCTACTCTAGAAGTAAGACATAAGACGCAAGACCAAAACATTACTTACAACAACCAGCTTAATAGTAAAGCATCTCAACAACTTTACAGATTATCAACTCATCATTTTAACAAAAAAATGCTCGAGGCATTAATTACATCTAAAACCAGAATTAAACTACTCCTCAAGTTCTTTTTGAACCCCAATACTTCTGCCTACTTAAGGGGCCTAGCGACAGAATTTGACGAATCCAGCAATTCGGTTCGATTGGAATTAAATCGATTAGAAGAAGCGGGTATGATTAAATCTGTTTCGGAAGGCAATAAAAAGGTGTTTCAGGTAAACAAAAAACACTCTTTATATAATTCAATTCAACAAATTGTTAGAAAATACGCAGGTATTGACCAAATTGTAGATAATATTGTCAAAGGTTTAGGTAACCTCGAAAAAGCTTATTTAACAGGTGATTTAGCAAAGGGTAAAAATGGGGATATAATTGATTTAATATTAGTGGGAGACATCAATAAAAGTTATTTATTGGAAACCGTTAGTAAAGCGGAAAAAGCCTCCGGTAAAAAAATTAAATATATTATCTATACTAATGAAGAAGCATTGAAACTAAGCTTTAACTCAAAAGAATTTTTACTGATTTACAATGGATAATTTAGAAACTAAAATAATTATTAATAATGAGTGATTCTACATTTAATAATGTAAAGGAGAAAACTCATGTTTTTTCTAAGGATAGAAGTGCCTTTTCATTAAACTTAAACGAAGTTTGGGCTTATCGCGACTTATTATATCTGCTTGTAAGAAGAGATTTTGTTGCCGTTTATAAGCAAACTGTTTTGGGGCCATTATGGTTTTTTATCCAACCCATCTTTACCTCTCTTATTTTTACGGTTATTTTTGGCCGATTGGCACAAATATCTACAGATGGAGTCCCACCAATGTTGTTTTATTTAGCCGGAACAACTTTATGGAACTATTTCAAAGATTCAATTCTAAAAACTTCCACTACATTTAGAGATAATCAACATATTTTCGGAAAAGTATATTTCCCAAGGTTAGTAAGTCCTATTTCAGTGGTTATTTCTAATTTATTAAAATTTACAATACAGTTCCTACTATTCTTAATGTTTTATTTCTATTTCATTTCTATTGGTACTAATATCCAACCGCAATGGCAAATATTTCTAGTACCTCTTTTAGTAATAATGATTTCGGGACTAGGTTTGGGTTTAGGAATTATAGTAACATCTTTAACTACTAAATATAGAGATTTATCATTTTTATTAGAGTTCGGCATACAATTGTTTATGTATGCTACACCAGTTATATACCCTCTTTCTACTATTCCTGAAAAATACAGAACATTTGCCGTTTTAAACCCTATGACTTCAATTATTGAGACTTTTAAAGTTGGGTTTTTAGGGGCTGGCACATTTAATTGGTGGCATTTAGGTTATTCATTCGTTTTTATGACAATTATTTTATTCCTCGGAATAATTGTTTTTAACAAAACAGAGAAAAACTTTATGGATACAGTATAATTTTAACTTAATCACACTAGATATAAATGAAAGATAATTACGCAATTGAGGTTAACAAAATGTCTAAACTTTATAGGTTAGGAGAAGTTGGAACAGGAACATTATCGCACGATTTAAATAGATGGTGGCATAAAGTTCGTGGAAAAGAAGACCCTTATGCTAAAGTTGGTCAAGTCAACGATAGAAGCGTTGTAAGCAATTCAGATTATGCTTGGGCACTCAAAGACATTAATTTTAAGGTTGAGAAAGGTGAAATCTTAGGAATTATTGGTAAAAACGGCGCAGGCAAAAGCACACTATTGAAAATTTTATCTAGAATTACAGCCCCAACGAAAGGTGAAGTTATAATGCGAGGCAGAGTTGCCTCGTTACTTGAAATTGGCACTGGTATGCACCCCGAATTAACTGGGCGTGAAAATGTAATGCTCAATGGCGCTATACTTGGAATGACTAAAAGTGAAGTAAAGGCAAGCTTTGATGAAATTATTGATTTTAGCGGTTGTGCCAAATATGTTGACACACCCATTAAAAGATATTCTTCAGGTATGAAGGTACGTTTAGGGTTTGCAGTTGCTGCTTTTTTAGAACCCGAAATACTAATTGTAGATGAAGTACTCGCAGTGGGTGATGCTGAATTCCAAAAAAGAGCTATTGGAAAAATGCAAGACATCAGTAAAGGAGGTAAGCGTACTGTACTTTTTGTGAGCCATAATATGACCAGTATAATGCAATTGTGTCCAAAATCTATCTTACTTGATGCTGGACAAATAGTTTTTCAAGGAGAATCTCAAAAAGTAATTCAAAAGTATTTATACGATACCCATAAAAATATATCACAAGTACCATTTTGGAATAAAAAAGAAGATGATGTAAAATTTCAAAATGAATGTTTTGAATTAGAAAGCATGTACATAAGCCTTTCTAAGGATAGTGAGCCTATAGGTATAGCCAATATCTTTGCGGAACAAGAAACTACTTTTCTTCATCTAATCGGCACATTAAACAACAAGGATAAAAGATTAAACATTGGTTTTGAATTATATAATGATGCTGATCAATTGATATATTTTGGTTGCAATACCGATTCTAATGAGCCTAGTTTTACAGAACTGAGCTTAGGAAAAGTACATTTTATTATAGAATTACCAACCAATATATTAAACGAGGGTGATTATAAAATATATAGCTTTATTGGACTTTTAGATGATCGGATGATATATAATAGGACAACCGCACCAAATATTGGAATAAGTTTTTCACTAGTCGGGCTAAGAGGATATAGTGGTCTTCATTCACATAAAAGAAAAATGCAAATCAATCCTAACATTAAATGGTATAAGAAATAATGAGTACAGAAAAAGATTATAAAAGTCAATACGGTCAAGATAAATATATCAACGAGATTGTTTTTAAAGGTAAATCAAATGGAACATTCTTAGATATAGGGGCATATGATGGTGTCCATCTTAGCAACTCTTATTACTTTGAAAAGTATAAAAATTGGACCGGTGTATGTGTTGAACCAAATCCAAAAATATACAAGCAACTAGCTGAAAATAGAAATTGCATTTGTCTTAATGCCGCTGTTTCTGAAAAAGATGGCAAAATGGATTATCTAAATATTCCAGGTCTTGAACCATTGAACGGTCTTATAGATAAATATGACGTTAGACATATGGCACGAATTGACAGAGATATGAAAAAAGAAGGACTAACCGAAAAGGAAGTTATTGAAGTGGATACAATTAATATAACCGATAAATTATTAAGCCTAGGATACGATACTATTGACTATTGTAATATTGACACGGAAGGTGGTGAACTTTCTATATTGAAAACAATAGATTTAGATAGAATTACTATTAAATCTTTTAGTATTGAAAATAATTTTAGAATTGCAAAAAAATGGCGTCGATTTATAGCCGACTTTAAGCAAAATACAGTTAGTGGATATCTAAAGAAGAAAGGGTATAAAAAGATATTTGATGCTGGTGCCGATGAAATTTTTATTCTTAAAGATCTTAAAATTTAAAGTCACACTTCTTTAAAAACATAGAATAGATTACAAAGACATTATGATTCTAATTATAAATAAAATGATTACCCAACAATGAAAGAACTGCGCTCCTTTATTAATAATTTGATGCCAAATGCCAACATTGAAGTAAAACACGATATCATGACAATATCACACTGATATGCCCAAGAGATAAGAATTTCTTCACTCCCCTAGATTTCAAATACTATTTGTGAGTTGCAGATTACAGCTATGAATAAAAAAACATCTCTAAAAGTAAATATCATTTCATTTGAAGGAGATCACCTTGATCAAATGGGGTGGTTGAAACAGCTCCCTGAACAACAAACTAACGCTTGGGAGGAATTCAACTTTACATTTAACAAGCCTATGAGTGGTGATGCTATTCAAGTTATTATTGAAGGTGCCAATAAAATTAGAGGAAATTCAACACCAAAAAACGGATTGGTTTATGTAACTATGGAAATTGATCCTCAAAAAAAACCGGAAGCAAGTTTTTTATCTCAATTCGACTATGTGATTACTTCAAGAACCGATATTGAATTAAAAGGAAAGAAACACCCCTCTATCATACCAACCTATTATGTTAATGGCTGGCACTTGCAAAACAACTACGATACTTTAAAGTCCACAACTTTTGAAAAATCAAAAACGATTAGTGTAATTTCTTCTGATAGAGTAAAAAAAGAAGGGCATAAATTAAGATTTGCCTTTGTTAATCAATTAATTGGACATTTTAAAGATCGATTAGATGTTTTTGGAATTGGTTTTAATCCTATCCCTAATAAAAATGAGGGTCTACTTCCTTACAAATACTCTATTGCTATTGAAAATGAACAAGCAAAAGGTTATTTCACTGAGAAATTGACAGACTGCTATTTAGCCAATTGCGTTCCTATCTATCATGGAGCGCCGAATATTGATGATTTCTTTGATCCCAATAGCTTTATTAAAATTGACATTAATAATCCCGAAAAAGCGATTGCTACCATAGAAACATTACTAGCGGAAGATCCTTATGAAAAAATGATAGATGCCGTAATTATGTCCAAACATAAAATTTTGGATGAGTATCAGTTCTTTCCTTGGATTACCACTCTTTTAAGAGCAAATGTTCATCCCAATTTTAAACAATCAGTAACAAGAACATTAAAGCCACAATCTCATTACTTAGAAAAAAAACTTTTTAGAGATCAATTGTACTTAGCAAGACAGTATATGATTAAACGAATTAAAAAGGCAAACTAAAACAAATGATTCAAGTAACCAAGCCTTATATACCCTCTTTTGAGGATTTCATTGAACACGCTAGAGACGTATTTGAATCGGCTTGGCTAACCAACAACGGCCCTAAGTTGCAGTTATTAGATAAACAACTCAAAGAGT
>JAGQYH010000029.1 GCA_020436175.1 Bacteroidota bacterium | reverse complement strand
CGCTCTATAATTTCGTTAAAGCAACTTTACTAAAAAGCACTTAGAATGATAAAAAATAAAGTAGTTAGCGTTACTAAGCCAGCCTACAATACTATTAATCAACATCCAAAATCTCATTAATGGCATAAACTACATGCTTTCTATGTGCCTTGGTTGCTTCATTAAGAGATTGTGCATTCCCCATCTTACTCTTAATCTTATTCAATTCATTCAATGCTGCAGATTGGCTGATATAATCATATTTACTATCGGCATCCATTATATTGCCTAGTCTATTGACATACTCCAACTGAATATTTTGTCTGTACGTGTTCACATTCGTTTTAAGATCGGCATCAAAAATGGCGGCAGTCAGATCAGAGAACATTTCTGCTACCGAATATTTATTGCCATACAACTCTGTATCTGTTATTCTTTCCAAAACATTTTTATGGAACAAATGATCTAATACCCCTTTTTGCGCATTAAGTACTCTGCCGTGCATCTGCGGATCTTCCCCGTTTCCTCTAAAACCAAAACCTCTTCTTTGCATTTTAAGATAGTTGACAATTTCATTGTCAAATTGAAAGGCTGTCGGAGAGAATGCATATTGGTTCAAGGCACTCATGGCACGTTTTTGTTCTTCATAAGGAACAGGTGTAAAAGGTTTAGCACCCGGTTCTTGCCCTGCTCTTGAGCGATTGACATAAACACCGCCGATATATCTGCTGATTACATCTAAAGCACTGGAATAATTACCGGTCACAGATAAATAAGCACTACGTAACTCATGATAAGAATCGCCTTCTTCTACAATATTCTCTTTCAATTTCGGTAAAGTTTGCTCTACCAGTTTAATTCGGGAAATGGCAAAGCCGATGGCATCAGATGACAAATCCCCTACATTGAATCTCGGATCAATCCCTCTTCCGGGAGCACGCATGTCATCGGCATCGTTACCATAACACAATTCCGGCTCGGAAGATCTTGCCAACAATGCCGCTAATCCGGCTTTTTCAGCAGCTTCATTCTCATATTCGGTATATCCGTATTGAATAGCCCAATCATCGTAAACACCGGGTTTATCTAAAGCATAATTTCCTTGCTTTTCTCTATCCAATGAAACATTTGTAGCGTGATAATCCATTACAGATGAAGCAATGCCATTCTTACCACCAATATTAGGATCGTTCATTTCATCGATGGAGTACAACTCACTGCCGCAAAAATTGTGAGTTAGACCTAATGTATGTCCCAATTCATGTAGGATCAAACGTTGTAACCATTGATTTAACATTTCGCTTTTTGCTCCTTCATCCAAACCCATTGCCTCCATGGCATAAGTACTGAAGATATTTTCATATAATGCATTCAATCCGGCTGTACAATAATGCTCATCCGCATTTTCAATAGCTACCTCTAATTCATCCATTAAATTCATGGCCGCCAAATCAAAATATTTTTCAAACCTCAATCGATTGGTCAGATAAACAAACTCCAACATTATATCAGCCCCCAGAATTTGACCGGTTCGTGGATTCGACAAACTTGGGCCGTAACCTCCAAATGGCGGATTGGGAGAAGATGTCCAACGCATTACATTGTATCTGATATCTCCTGCATCCCATTGTGCCGTATCCGGTTGAACTTTCACTTGCAGCGCATTCTTAAAACCGGCCTTTTCAAAAGCTAGATTCCATTTCAAAGTAGCTTCCTTAATAATATCTCTGATTTCCACCGGAGTAGTATTTTCGATCCACCAAACAATCGGTTCCACCGGCTCAGATACGGCTGCAGATGGATCTTTCTTGGTGAGATACCATCTTTTGATCACATCTTTATACGGTGTATGACTCATGGACGTCAGATCGGTGATCTTATCCGTAAAATAGCCTACTCGTGAATCTTCCAATCTTGGTTTAAAATCATTTTCCGGAAGCGCAATAAAACTATGCTGTATCAATATGGAAGTATATCTGGCATTGGTAACCGCATCACCGCCAATATAGCTCGGGTATGGATTTTCAAAGGCATAATCCACGATCACGTCCAGGTTCTCAGGATAATTATTAATCGCTTTGTACTTACTTTTTGATTTATCCAACTTACCCAAATTGTAGCCTGCAGATGAAGTTGTATTCGGGCTCGGCTTTACCTGATTGATGGTTTCTCCCATAAACATGTCGTCGGAAGGAATAAGATAAGTTACTTTACCGGCTTCGGAAGTATCTTTACTCATGCCTACAATTTTACTTGAATAAACCACCGGTTCATTGATGTTAGCCTTATCAACTTTAGCCAATGCACTTTCCGGATCAAAATAATAGGATGTATTTTGCTCAATCAATTGAATCTGATCGTAGTATTTTTCGATCTTGAAAATTCTAATATCCCTGTAAGCACCTTTAAACATTTGCGCTTCCAAAACGCCATCCAAAATATGCTTGAAGTAGATGAATTCTTTTCCTATTTGATCCTCAGATATACTTAAAAAAGTATTTCCGTTGGTGGTATCCTGATAAATGGTAAATAAACCATCGATCTCCTTACATTTTTTGGTGACTTCCTTGATCTCTTTGAACGGTGGTTCTTCTTTTTTCTCCTTCACTACTACTTCAACAACATCTTCTCCTTTGATCTTCTTTTCTTTGTCCTTAGGTCCTGCTGATGCCGTAACCTGAATCAACAGCAACAACACAGCTAAGCTCGTAATACGCTTTATCATGTTCTTAATTTAAGTTTAGAAACCGAAAATACTTCTTTATTGTTCGCCAACTTAAAAATTGTGACCTAAAATTTGTTAAAGAAAGCATCAATTGATTTCCTAATCGGCAAATCGCATTAAGTTCTGCTTGGTAAACAGATATTCCGGTGTAGTAATACGCTCTCCGTCAGGTATTTCATACCAAGGCGAAAGGGCTGAATTTATTGGATTCTTAAGAATGTGAATCTCTTGAGCCGGCATATAACTTTGCGCTATCATAAAGACTTTTTTGTTGGTTGCAACCTCAATAGCCATATCCACAATGATTACAGCATGACCGGGTGATCCGCCAATGATGATAACATCCCCAATGGCCATATCATTAAAATCAGGCACCGGTTCTAACTGCCGACTCAAACTCAATGTTCCGGCATAAGTGAAAACAAGATCCATGTAGGCTCTAAAAGTTGTATAGCTGTAACTTTCAGCATGGGTTTTAGACCATGTAATTTTGTTTCCTGAAATCTTAGGTCTAAATCCTTCAGCATATTTTACAAAACCTACCCAATCGCCGTTGGTGAACATGAATTTGATTCTATCGTATTGCCCTGCTTGATACCATTGCTCTGCTCTCAACCGCATGACGGCATCAGCACATTGCTGAAGGTCTCGCTTCCCTACATCCATTTTTATGACAGCATATTGGGCATTTTGATTGCCTTTTCTTTCTCCGTTATATAAATGAACAATATCATCCAAAGTATCTAAAGGAAGTGATCGCAGATAAACGGCAAAATCACTCTCATCTTCTATTCTTTTATACCCTTCAGGAAGAGGAATTTTTGAAATAACTGTTGCCTTCAATTCATGGTGCTGTGTTTCAATGGTCTGAACTTCAATATCCATTGCTCGATCACTATTCTCTTCTCCGGAATTGGCGTGACAAGACATCAGGATAAGCGTTAATAGCAGTGGGTACGCAGGATTACTTTTCACATCAATTTTTAGTTCTTAACGATACCCACTAAAGAATATTCCCTTGATGGAGCTTAAAAAGTGTATCAACTTAAGTTTTTAGAACCATTCTTCCTTTAACAACCTCTAAGGTCTCCTAAAAAATATATCTAAATAAACCGGTAAATGATCACTGTAGCCGCCGTAGTAAAAAGCACCACCATAGGTTCTAAATGGTTTGTCTCCCGGGTTTTCCGGATCTTCCTGCATCAACCAAGGTTGTTGATAGATCTGAGCGGAATTCTTTTTTAAATAAACTTGATTTGAGGAATCTCTCAAACTTTCCGAAACCATAAATTGATCCAGCATATTCCAATAGCCTTCATATTTATAGGTTCCCTTACCTTCTTTGGTTTGATAGGCATGCATAAAATTGAACAAATCTCCTTTGTTCTGATTCTCCCAATTTTCCTTAGCATTCAAGACTTTATAAATGGAATTATTGGTGGGTTCGTCATTAAAATCTCCGGTAATAATAATTCTAGCCTGTGGCTGAACAACTAAAATTGAATCTACCGCCCTCCTTAATTGTGCGGCAACATATTCTCTCTTAGGCTCACTGGCTACTTGACCGCCACGTCTGGAAGGAAAGTGACACAGAAATACATGAATACTATCTTGTTTGTTATTGATCAATCCCTCCACATGTAAAATGTCTCTTGTTTTATATTCATCGAATGGAAAATTGATCCTGATAATGTTATGATTTAAAGGAAGAAAGGCTTCTTTGCGATATATGAATCCCAGATCAATGCCACGAGCATCCGGTGAATCCTCATGAATAATACCATAATTACCGCGTGATAAAGGTGTCTTACGCAACAACTCCTCGATCACAAAACGATTTTCGATTTCGCAAAAACCGATCATTTCGGGCAATTCCCAACCCCCAACATTCACCAATACTTTAAAAATCTTTTTGAGTTTATCTTCGTAGCGTTCCGTTTTCCAGGCTTTCATTCCCCATGGTAAAAACTCTTCATCCGCTTTCAAAGTATCATCTTTGGTATCAAATAAATTCTCGACATTGTAAAACACAAAACGAATATCGCCTCTATCCTCGAACGCTTCATCCACAGGTGTTTTAACTTCATCTTTTGATTCCGTGTTTTGCTTGGTCGAAGAACAGGCAACAATGCAGTTGATAATAAAAAGTAAAAGTATATACCTAAGAAGTCTTTTTTCCATAACAAATGTTGCTATGGCCAAAATTAAAATAAATAATGGTGTTCTTAAGTAAAAACCAAGCTTATCTTTCTTACATTTAGATTCTTGTTACAGATAAATATGAATACACTATATTTATAATGCTTTGAGGGGTTATCATAAAAAATCATATTATAAATTGGTGAACAGACTGATGATTTTTATGATCAGTTTCAGTTTGTTTTGCTCCGGTTCGGCTGTTTTGGCCGTCACACCCGTTCAATATGTAAAAAATATTGGGCAATGGGAAGATCAAATATTATACAAAGCGAATCTAAGCGGTGGATATCTTTTTGTCGAGCAAACGAAAATTACTTTTGTAGTTAGCGAGCAAGATCAAATTCACCATCATGCTTTAGAACATGCCAACGATTTACTCAAAGAAGAGCACGATAAGGTTTTTGGTGCATTTTCCTATCAGTTAGAATTTATTAATGGCAGTGGTCAATCGCCCGTAAGTGGTATCAACCGTTCCTCCGCTTACCATAATTATTTTACTGATCAAAGTCCGGCCAAATGGCGTTCTAATGTTCCATTATTTGAAAAAGTACAGTATCAAGATATGTATGAAGGCATTGATGTGGTATTGTATGGCAAGGATAACTTGTTTGAATATGACTTCGTGGTTCGCCCCGGAGCAGATCCGCAGCAGATCAAAATAAGATACAATGGAATTAAGAATTTATATGTCAGAGACGGACAACTTCACCTAACCACTCCTTTAGGCGTATTGGTTGAACTGGCGCCGGTGGTGTTTCAGGAGAACAATGGTCAAAAAAATCAAATAAAGGCACGCTTTATTGTCAATGCTAATAAAGAAGTGAGTTTCGAGATATTGGAATCTTACGACTCATCTAAACCTTTGGTGATCGACCCTGTGTTGGTGTTCTCTACCTATTCCGGATCTGCTTCGGACAATTGGGGTATGACCGCCACCTATGATGACGATGGCAATCTTTACTCCGGAGGAATGGTGGCCGGAAATGGATACCCGGCAACCATCGGTGCCTATGATACCATTTACGGCGGTGGAAATGGCTCCACAGCAACAGATATTGCCATTTCCAAATATTCGCCTGACGGACAACAATTGATCTATGCCACCTATGTTGGTGGTAGCGGCAATGAGATCCCTCATTCATTAATCGTGTCAGATAAAAATGAGTTGATCATTTACGGTTCCACAGGATCTTTAGATTATCCGGTAACGGCCAACGCCTATGATAAAACTTTCAACGGAGGCCCTCCTACTTTTCCATTTTTCAATATTACCTATCCCAACGGAAGTGATATTATCATCACTAAATTGAATGCCGCCGGATCAAATTTAATAGGATCGACTTATTACGGTGGTTCCAATATCGATGGACTCAATTATACCGGCAACCAAAGTACGGAATACAATTATGGTGATATTGCACGAGGCGATATTGCCATTGCTTCCAATGATGATATCCTCATCGCTTCCTGTACCTTTTCGGATGATATCCCCATTAGTTCCAATGCCTTTCAATCTAATAAAGATGTTGGCGAAAGTGCCTTAACTGCCCGCTTCAACAGCGATCTTTCACAATTGATTTGGTCTACTTATATTGATGGTTCGGGAAATGACGCTGCATATTCCATAGAACTTTTAGGTGATGAAGTAATTATAGGTGGCGGAACAGGAAGCCCTAACTTACCGGGCATGACCGGTCTTCACTCCACCTATCAAGGCGGCCAAACTGATGGATTTATTCTAAAATTAACTGCTGATGGAACCACCTCCACCGGAGGAACTTACTTGGGTACTTCATCATACGACCAAGTTTACTTTTTGGAAACTGATATTGATGGAAATATTTACGCACTAGGACAAACCGTTGGCAGTTATCCGGTATCAAGCAACGTCTATAGTGTAAACAATGCCAGTCAATTTATACAAGAGTTAGATAATTCCTTAAGCCAATCGTTGTTTTCAACCGTTTATGGAAGTCCGACCGCCAATGGCAGCACCAAAAGAGTAAACATATCCCCCACTGCATTTTTAGTGGACAATTGCAAAAACATTTATGCGATAGGTTGGGGAGGCAATGTCAACAACGGCTATAATTCTACCACCGGCAATACATTTAATATGTCTACTACAGCCGATGCATTTATGAGCAATACCGACGGTAGCGATTTTTATCTTTTGGTGATTGACCGTGCTAAAGAATTACTCTATGCTTCCTATTTCGGGGAAGTGAGTTTACCGGGATTTCCCTTAGGTAGAGATCATGTGGATGGTGGTACCAGCAGATTTGACAAAAAAGGATTTGTGTATCATGCCAGTTGCGCCAGTTGCGGTGGATTGCAGAATTTTCCAACTACCGATGATGTTTGGTCGAACAGCAACAACAGTTCCAATTGCAATACCGCTTCCTTCAAGTTTGAATTTGAGTATGCTCCCATTTTGGCCGCCACCAATGCAGATCCGGTAAGTGGATGTCCACCTTTGGAAGTACAATTCAGTAATTTTAGCAATCTGGAGGGTGAATATTATTTCTGGGATTTTGACGATGGCACTACTTCCGATATTGAAAATCCTGTACATATTTTTGACAATCCGGGTGTGTATGATGTAGAATTCATCATTATTGATTCGAGTAATTGTATTGTAGCCGATACGGCCTTTATCCAGATCATTGTGTCTGATACCATTAATCAAACAGTTGCTAATTTTAGTGTATCTGATTCAGGATGCCTTAGAACCAACATCAGTTTCAATAATCTCAGTGAGAATGCCAACAATTTCCTTTGGGATTTTGGTGACAATACTACCAGTACGGAGGCCAACCCGATACACACATACTCTTCTACCGGCACTTATGAAGTAATACTAATTGCTGATCCGGGATCAGGCTGTAGTGATACATTTGCCATGGAAATCTCCATTTTTGCCAATCAGACCTTGGCCAATTATACATTTAGTCAGAGTGAATGTGGCGATACAAATATTGTTGTTCAGTTTTTTGATTCTTCCTTCAGTACCATTGGAATTACAGCATGGGACTGGAATTTTGGTGATGGTGGAAGTGCTTCTGAAGAAGATCCAACCCACCAATTCTCCGAATCCGGAGAATATGCTGTAACATTAACCGTTACTGATGCTTACGGATGTACTGATTTCATATCACAAGATATTGTTGTCAATAGTGAAGTATTGAATGCCGATTTTGAAGTGAATGCAGATTGTGATCCATTTATTTTTGGAACTCAATTTTTTGATCTCAGCGGGCAAAATTCTACCATAGTAGATTGGCAGTGGGATTTTGGAGACGGAGGAACTGATTTTATAGAAAATCCTATACATTTTTATTCGGCAGAAGGAGATTATGAAGTACAATTGATCGTCACCAATAATTTAGGTTGTACAGATACTATTGTAAGAACCATTACTGTTGAGGAAATTGATATCAATGTAAGTTTTACGGTAGATGAATTAGAATGTAATCAGCCTACCGTAACTTTTATCAACTCTACTACATCTGAAGATAGCATTGTGTCATGGTCGTGGGATTTTGGTGACGGCACTACCGGTGACGAAGAAAATCCGACACACACTTATAGCTCCGTTGGGTCTTATTTTGTGGTATTGACTGCTACAACTGAATCGGGTTGTGAATCCACGTTTAGCTTTTTCTTTACCATACCCTTTTTAGATGTCGATTTTCTCATTACCGAACCTCAAGGTTGCAGCAACATTAACGTACCATTCTTGTTTACAGTAACCGGAACGACCAGCAGTGGCATTGGCATTACTCAATGGGATTTTGGAGATGGGACACCTACTATTTCGGGTTTGTTGGTAACCCATTCATTTGCTCAAGCAGGAACGTATACTGTTCAATTTGTAATCACCAATGTGCAAGGCTGTGCCGATACCGCAGAATATGAAATCGTCATTTCTGATCAAGTGCCGGTCAATATTGACGCTGAACCGGAGAGATGTGGCAGCTTAACAGTAGATTTTGAAGCATTGCTTACCTCCAACGATACCATTACTGCCATTATTTGGGATTTCGGTGATGGTGACTCTGCTATCAATGAAGTTAATCCATCACATACTTATGCAGATACCGGAACTTATACGGTTCAAGCTACAGTAGTCACCTCTTCAGGATGTGACGGCTATGGAACAATAGATTTTGAGCTGGAGATACAATTTGTAGAGGCTGAATTTACCACCAGTATCAATGAATGTGATCCATCGACTGTCAGTTTTATCAATCAATCCTTTAGCACTGAAACATCAGTAGAATATTACTGGCTATTTGGTGATGGTGACACTTTGAACAGCGTCAGTCCAACGCATACTTACGACAGCACCGGAAATTATACGGTGATATTATTAGCCTTGACCGATAATGGCTGTTTCGATACCATCTCAACCCAGTTATCAATTGTGGCGCATAATATAGAGTTGGCAGACACATTAACAATATGTGAGGGAGAAAGTGTTCAGTTAAATTTAACTGCAAATTTTGGCAGCAGCTATACTTGGACGCCGGGTGATTTCTTAAATAATAATACTATTGCTCAACCGATCGCCTCTCCTACCTCAACCACTTGGTACACCGTTCAGATCAAAGACATATTACCTAGCGGTGATACGTGTACTACAAACGATAGTATTTTGGTCGAAGTCAATGATCTACCTGTTGTGGTCGCCACCACCGATCAATATATTGTAGTCGCAGGCACAACTGTAAATTTAACCGCAACTACCGGTTTCGAAACCTATGCCTGGACACCCGACAATGTTGTTTCCGATGCTACTGTTAGTAATCCTTCTGCCACTGTCAATGATGATATCATTTTTGAGGTAACAGTTACAGATGCTAATGGTTGTATTAATTCTGACACGGTTAACATTATTGTCTTGGAATCTGACGAATGTAATTTGTCTACCTTGTATGTGCCGAATGCCTTTTCGCCCAATGGAGATGGACAGAATGATAAATTATTTGTTCGTCTGATGGATAATTATGACAGGTTGGATTTCAGAATACATAACAGATGGGGCGAATTGGTCTTTGAAACCAATGACATCAATATTGGCTGGGATGGGGTATTCAAAGGAAAATTACAAAGCACAGACGTGTTCGGCTATTTCCTAGAGATAGAATGTAATGGAGAGATCGTTCAACAACAAGGCAATATAACTTTAGTGAGGTGAGAAAGCTATTGATCATATTATCCATTTGTTTGGCTTTTTCAATGAAGGCTCAGGATGCTCATTTCACTCAGAAATTTAATAATCCTTTGTTTGTTAATCCTGCATTGACCGGTTCGGGAGAAAAAATTAATCGGTTGACATTTTTATATCGCGATCAATGGCGGTCAGTAGTGGTTCCCTATTCTTCTACTTTCTTAAATTACGACAGAAAACTATTCTCAAAAAACAACAATGCTTTGGCGGGCGGCGTACAGTTTTTTTATGATAAAGCAGGTGATGGATCGCTGAGCACTTTTAATCCTTCTTTGTCCTTTTCCTATACCCGACAGTTCTTTAAATCTAGGTTCGCCCTTTCTACGGGGGTCCAGGTAGGCTATATGCGACGTTCACTGGATGTAAGACAATTACAATTCGACAATCAATACGGCCCAAATGGATATGATCCCAATATTGTCAATGGTGAAGCATTGGATAATGGCAACTTGGTCAATTTAGGCTTAGGCGTGAATTTGCACACCAATTTATATGCCTTATCCAACATTGACATTGGGTTCTCTATTTACAATCCACATCAACCTGATTTTAGCTTTTCTTCCTTTTCAGAAGATCCGCGCCCCATCCGGTACAATACTTATATTACCGGTGATCTGTATTTAGCTTTGAATTGGTCGATCACACCCTCTTTTTATTTCAATACTCAAGAAAAGGCCAGAGAATTTCATTATTCACTGATCGCCAATTACCACACACATGTTAAAGACACTCCTTTAAAGGTTAGTTTGGGCGGCGGTTACAGAACAGGTGATGCGGCGTTGGCCTATACCGGTGTAAAAATTAAAGATGTTGAATTGGGATTCAGTTACGACATCAACACTTCGGGTTTTACGGATGCCACGAATAACAAAGGTGGTTTTGAGATCAGTTTGCAATATGAATTTGAAAAGCGTAAACAAGTATTAATTGATACTATTTATGTGATAGACACATTATTGGTTGAGAAAGATACTTTAATCGAAACAGAAGAAAGCGACAGTGCGGCTGCGGATACCATCATTTCTATTCAACCGGATACCATCATCCCTGAGCTACCGGAGAGAGAGGTGGTGCCATCTATACCGGAAGAATTCGTACAACTTAAAAACAGTTTACCGTTGCAGTTGTTTTTTGATAATGACCGACCAGATCCAAATACCTACAATACCACAACTAAGGTAGATTATATTACCAGCTATAATCAATATTTATCGCGACAACAAGACTACCATAATCAAGTGGGCAGTGAAACTGCTGAAAAATGGTTTGCACAAGTTACTGCATCCAAAGAACAATTGGATGGCGCTATCGAGCAAATAAAATCGTTGGTAGAAAAAGGCTATGATGTTAAGCTCACTTTGAAAGGCTATACCTCGCCATTGGCCGCTTCTCAATATAATGTTATGCTGAGCATGCGACGAATTCAAAGTGTTTTGCTTTACTTGAAACGGGCAGACAATGGTGCATTACAACCTTACTTTGAAGATGGCAGTATCAAGGTTGTTGAGAATCCTTTCGGTGAAAGCTATAGTCCTTATGGAATCAGCGATCAAGCCAGTGATAAAAAACGATCCATTTACAGTCCGGAAGCTTCTTATGAGCGAAGAGTGGAAGTGATTGCCGTAGAAATTATGGAGTAGGTAATATTAGTATTACTTCTGCTGTAGTTGTATTTGGACTTCCTCCTCAAATTTTGCCTCCCAATCTTTACCATATTTTTCTACGAAATAGTCAAATATGATTTGGTTATCTGCTTCATAGGCTTTGCCCTTTTCATCCATCGTGCCAACACAATCCCCGAAAAGATAGTCCACTTTTACACCCCATTGTTGAGCAACTTCCTTTTGTGCATTTAAATAATTCATGTCCGGTCTGCCGGGAATGTATATGTGCCATATCATGCTGTCTTGAATCATTTCGTTGTTGTTCTGTGCTTTTGTTTCAAATTGGAAACTACTAATTAACAGGATAATCAATAATATGCTTATTCTTTTCATCTGTTTCTATTTTATATTGAATTTGATAAATGAGTTTGAAGTAACAAAAGTTCTTGAATGCTAAATCAAGTCAAGTTCTTATCCCTTCAGTCAGCAAAAAACAAGCCATTAAAAAATCACTTAATAGTAAGCTCATCTAATCTACTTCAATACATCTCTGATGGATACATCCTTTTCAAAAACACTTTTCGCAAATGGACACAAAGGAATAATTTTCATATTTCTTTGGCGAACCATTTCTATGATTCTATCCAACAACTGCCGCCCAATCCCTTGTCCTCTCAATGATTCATCTACTTCTGTATGGTCAATTATTACAATATTATCTGCCTTTGTAAAAGTCATCAAAGCCAACACATTATTGGATAATTGATATTTAACATTCCCTTTTCTTTCACCTTCATTGAGTTGGAAATTATCATTCATATAGATATCTTCTAATTTTTGATTAAAGCTAAAGATAACCGACCTATAAAAAAAAACGAGCCTATCGTAATTAAACTTTAGGCTCATTCCATTCTCGTGGTTCTTGCTATTTGGTAGGTTGGTTTATTTCCTTTTCTTCTTTTCTTTGGTATCTTTTTCCTCTACTTCTATGATTTTAATAATCTCCATCTTTTCATCCAGTTGATATTTATCCATTAATTCTTCCTCCAGAATCTTCATGATCTCCTCCTTCTTCTCGCCAATTTCTTCTAATCGCAGCTCAATCTCTTCCATTTTTCTTTGCATTTCATCCTCAGTTCTAATCTGGATCACTTTAATCTTTTCATCCAAATCTTCTAGCTCATATTGCAACTTCATCTCCATCTTATCCAATTCCATCTCAAGATCTTTATTGTTCTTAACGATCCATTTGAGTTCATCCTCGCCCTCTTTCTGAATTTTGATCACCTTCATTTCCTTTTCAATATCTTCATCATCCAATGCTATCGCAATGGCCTTGCCTCCATTAATGGTGATAGTGGTAACACCGTTTTCGGAATCTACATTTACATTTACATCTTGATCATCATCCAAGTGAAGTTTAGATACTTCCTTCTCAATGATCTTATCAATCTCTTCTTTGGAAAGTTCCTCTCCTTTCAATTCAATTTTAATTTCCTTTTTCACCTTTTCTTTGTCATCCCCTTTTTCTTGTGCATTGGTGTTAACTGTCAGGGCAAACAATCCCAATAATATGGGTAAGGATAGCCAAATACGCCACAGTTGGCTGTTGTTCTTGGTTTTGGTTTTTGTCATCATGGTAAATCTTTTTTTAATGGAATAATAGTTAAAATGGCTGACCAGTGCCAAAGATCGGTTCTTTTCCAAAACGCCTAATATGGCTTTTTGATAGTCAATAATATTGGTGTTTTGCAGTACTTTATTGTCGGCTAAATATTCGTGATTCAATTGCATGCTTTGCTTGTACATCCACACGAAAGGGTTCCACCAGAAGAATACTTTTATGAATTCAATGAACAAAATGTCGATGGTATGTAATTCATCGCAATGGGCTTTCTCGTGTAACAAGACTTCATTATTGATGGCGCCGGATTCGTAATCGGTCTTATTGAGAAAAATATACCTGAAAAAACTATGCGGCGAAAGACCTCGATTACTCAAGATCAATTTAGCGTTGCTATAATTAACTTTTTCACCGGATTGGCCGGCATATATGATACGCGACACATTAAACACAAATCGCAGCAGGAAAAATACAGAAATGCTCAACCAGGTGATCAACAACCAGTCAGCCGTTGATAGTGCTGCTTCCTGAACCGGTAAGAACTGAATCATAGTAGGATCTTCCATCACTGATACGGTAGTGCTTGTTGTTTTACTTCCGGTAGCCATTACTGCCACTTCGGGTAAATTCAATGGAATTTTTAATAGAGGTGTCATCAGTGAAAATAACGTTGTTCCCAGTAAATAAAACCGATTGAACAAAAGTGTGGTTTCCTTTTGCAACACGAGATAATAAAAGCCATAGCACACTGCAAGGCACAGGGATGACTCCATCAGATAGGGAAACAGATTATTCATTTTTTTGTGCTTTTATTTGTTCATCGATCATGGCTTTCAATTCTTCTAACTCACTTACATTCAGATTGCTTTCATTGGTAAAAAATGACGCAAATTGAGTGGTGGAATCGTTAAAGAAATTTTTGACAATAGCATTGATCTGTTTAGAAAAATAGTCCTTCTTCCTGATCTTGGGATAATACTCTCTTACTTTACCATACTGCTTGAAACCTACAATACCTTTATCGCTCATTCTTTTAAGAACGGTAGCAATAGTGGTGTAGGCGGGTTTGGGTTCCGGGAAAGCTTCAACAATATCTTTCATGAAAGCCTTTTCCAACTTCCATAAATATTTCATGATCTCTTCTTCCGCTGTCGTTAACTGCATATACTACATTTGTAATTGAATTACTACAAATGTAGTTATAAAAATGAAACATGAAAACATATTTACATTTTTTAAGAATTTGCCTAAAATGATTTGATTTATGTAAAACTAATAAAGCGATAGCATCGGTAACTCACTTTGATCTCAGTAGATCTTCTGTCCAGTCGTCCGGCACTTGTTTGATTGCAGCTGACAGCTTATTCGCCCAAAACTCTGATACGTAGTGCAGTTCCTTATCTTCGTATCTCCGTTCTATAAACTCATGGGAGTCTCGTTTATAGATAACCACATCAATAGGATAACCAACATCATTGACACTTACTCGGGTGGAGTCGAACGACAGAAAACCGGTTTTCAATGCGAACTTTATGGAGGAATTGTAAGTTAATGTGCGCTTTAGAATGGGTTTACCATAACCGCTGTTACCAATAATCACAAATGGATATCCTTCCGTAATTTCAACCCAATTCCCTTCGGGATACACCAAATACATTTTGGGTTCATGATCATTCTTAAACTGACCACCGATCACCGTATGTAAATTAAAGCTCAGTCCGGAAGACTCAATAGAGTGCTTGTCTTCTTTGCCTACCTTTTTTAAAATCTCTCCAAATT
>JAGQYH010000299.1 GCA_020436175.1 Bacteroidota bacterium | reverse complement strand
AAAGCTCCGTACCAAATGATCGGATAATTGCCTAATCTTTCTTTAAAATATACTGTTTCTTCCGGAATGTTTCCATACCAGATCAACATATACTGTGAAAACCAAACGTATGTCCAAAACACACTGATGGCAAACAAATATTTTCCTATATCGTGATAATGGCTATCATTTAAGTTAGGTAAATAACCTTGTGACTGAAGATACAACAACACCAGGATAGTTACCGCAAACATGATGGCGGCTCCACTGGCCATAGTGTACCAAGCATACATCGTGCTGTACCAATTCGGTTCAATAGACATTAACCAATGCCAAACACCAAATGCATTGATCACCGCAACTAAAACGATTGTAATGGCTCCTAACGTTCTAGCAGTTCTAAAATGTTTCAAATCCGGATCTTCATCTTGCGCTTTTAATTTTGCCCACCATCTTGATAATAAGAATACCACGATCAATGACCATGCGATACTCATGATGCCGAATGTCTTAAAGTTCAGGAAGTCACTTTTTGAAGCCATCAATTCGCTAGCTTCCATAGCGGCAGGATTTGTCCAGATAAAAATATCATGATGTCCAAAAATGAAAACGATGATACCTAAAACTATAGCTACCGGTAAAATAGACATGATGCCTAATGTTACCTTTTGGAACATTATATGAAAACCTGCCCAACCAACAGTGTGTGCTGCCAAGAAGAACATTGCTGCCATGGCCATCCAGAATAACATCTGAACGATTACCCATAAATTAGTCCATAAAACTTTACCGGCAGTTACAGGAGTGGCTCCCACTACGCCGTGATGCTCCCCACCATGACTATCACGTCCTTCTGCATGAGCATCAGTTTCATGGCCTACTGCATGATGACCAGCATCCTCAGTAGCATGTGTTTCTTCCGCATGCATATCTTCGTGATGTTCTTCAGTAGTTGCTGCATGTGCATCATCAACAGTTACATCATGTGTGCCATCCTCGTGTTGTAATTCAACCGCATGTGCATCCACTTGCTCTTCCTGACCGTGACTATCTCCATGTCCATCATCGTGTCCATGGCTTCCACCGCCAAATGTTAATGCTCCCAATCCAATCAAAGCCAATCCGGCTAACATGATAATTAGGAGTGTTGTCTTTGCTTTTCCTGTAAATGTGAATGTATTCATTCTTTATACTTAATTATCCAACTTAATTAATTGTTGCTCGCTGTTTCTTCCGTTTTAGCATTCGCCGCTACATACTTATCTTGAAGCGATTGAACATAACTCAACACCAACCATCTTTCTTTATGGCTCAATTGTGTTGCGTAAGATCCCATCATACCTTTTCCATACATTACAGTATGATATCTCTTTCCTTGCGGCAATATCAAGATATCATCTCTGAAATAAGAAGGTGGTTGCGGAAAACCTTCACCGCTCATAGCTAATTTCAAAGTAGTTAAATGACCTTTTCCATCACCTTCTACACCATGACATATAGCGCAAAATCTTTCAAACAATTTCTTTCCTTCTCCTGAAAGCTCTGCATCTGTAAATGTGAACTCATTAAAGAATTGCTCGCCGGCAGCTTCGTAACCTTCCGGAGTATTTGGAAATGGATACACTTCAAAACTTTGTGCAATACTACCTTTTGGTGGTAATTGTGCATTCATTCCCTCGTACAAAATTCCCTCGCCCGGATTTTCGAAGTATCCTTCGTATGCTTTTGAATGTGCCATATCCGGTATAAATTCTCTACCCGGATATTTTGGGTTTCTGATGCAAGATGTCAACACCAATGCAACCAAAACTACTACTATCGTGATATTTCTTTTGTTGAACATATCTAACTAACCTTAAACTTCTTTTTTATAAACTTCCACTGCCCCGTTCTCTTCTAACAAACTTGTAACACTATTGACAAAACCATCTTCTCTGCTGCCATCCAATTCAAATGTCATCGCAAACATGTGATCTGTCGTACGTTTGTCGATAATCTTTGGCTCAAATCCCGGATACATACCGCACAGGTAATAAAACGATACCACCATCCCAACACAAGCGAACAATACTGTTAGCTCAAATGTGATCGGAATCCAGGCCGGCAATGCAAACAAAGGTTTACCACCAAAAACATTGGGATAGTTCTTAACAGAAACCCATGTCATAAAAGACAACGCCGTTAATGTACCTGTAGCACCAAACAAGAAACCTGCAGTGTGTAACTTAGTTTCTCTTAACCCCATTTTATGCTCCAAACCATGAACAGGAAACGGTGTAAATACATCGGTAATGTGATGACCGGCCGCACGTACATTTTCGACAGCTTTCAACAACACATGGTCGTCGTCAAACATTCCTACTAAATATTGTTTCTTTTCAGCCATATTATTAATGTTCAATATCGTTTTCAGTTACATTTTTATAAACTTCCTGATCTTTTACTTCTTCTAATTGATGTAATCTGGAAGCGTTACCGGAAATTTTCAATATACTTTTAACCTCTGCAATTGCAACTACAGGGAAGAATCTTGCGAACAATAGGAAGAGTGTCATGAAGATACCCAAAGTACCCACATAGATGCCTATTTCTACTCTTGTAGGCATATACATTGTCCAACTGGATGGTAGATAATCTCTGTGTAATGAGATCACAATGATCACAAATCTTTCAAACCACATACCGATGTTCACAAAGATGGACATGATAAAAGTTACCCAAATACTTCTTCTAGCCTTTCTGAACCAGAAAATTTGAGGGGAGATCAAGTTACAGAACATCATTGTCCAATATGCCCAAGCGAATGGCCCCATGGCTCTGGTCGCAAATTGATTCTCTTCATATAGGTAACCGGAATACCAAGCCACAAAAAGCTCTGTTAAATAAGCCGTACCAACAATGGTACCGGTTAACAGAATTACTTTATTCATGGATTCGATATGTCCTTTTGTAATATAGTCTTCTAAATTCATCACCTTTCTGGCCACAATCATCAACGTTTGTACCATGGCAAAACCTGAAAAG
>JAGQYH010000298.1 GCA_020436175.1 Bacteroidota bacterium | reverse complement strand
ACAGCTTCTTAATCAAGTATTAATTTTATTACTAGATTTCATTCCTACATTTCATTAAATTTGTGCTTTAATTATTAGCAATTTTTGGTTTAAACAAGGTATATACAATGGTAGTAAACGAATTAGAAGTATTATCAGCAGAAGAAAGAGAACTGGTTTTAAGAACACCTGCATTAGTGACGGTATTGATCAGCGGAGCAGATGGTGATTTTGATAAAAGTGAAGAAACACATGCTGCAAAAGCAATTCACTACAAAAGTATTCAAGGCGATCCGCTTTTAATTGAATACTATCATGCCATTGACTTGGATTTCTTAAGTGCCATGAGACATTTACATCAAAAATATTCAGGTTCTCCTCAAGAACGAGCAGAAAAAATTACTGCAAAATTGGCTGAGCTAAACGATGTTTTACCAAAATTGTCACCGCGTTTTGCTAAAGCGTTACTTAGCGATTGGAGAAATTTGGCGACAACGGTGGCCAAAGCTTCCGGAGGGATTTTTGGTTTTGCCAGTATTTCATTCGAAGAAAGTCATTTTGTTGATTTGGAAATGATCACATATCAGCCGGAATCATAAGAAGCAATGGTGAAAAAAACTTCTGATGTAAACGAAGAGGTTACACCTGATGAATTAAAATGGATTGCATCCATAACCAAATTATTGGATGCTAAATTTAAAATCCCCGGTACTTCAATCACTTTTGGATGGGATCCCATTATAGGTATCATTCCCGGTTTTGGAGATATAGTTTCCTTTGGAATTTCCAGTCTTTTGGTCTTGTCAATGATCCGACATGGCGCCAGTCGTGAGGTAGTGATAAAGATGTTGTTGAATTTGGGATTGGATACGGCCACCGGCACCATACCCGTTCTCGGCGGTATTTTTGACGTGTTTTATAAAGCGAACATCAGAAACTATAATCTGCTCAAACAGCATCAGGTAGAAGGAAAACATAAAGGCAAAGGTTGGGGATTGATCATCGGCGCTTCTATCGTCATACTGTTGATGTTTGCTCTACTTATGTTTGGCATGGTTAAGTTCGTTCAATTTTTCATAGGTCTGTTTTAAAATGAAAAAAGCCAATTGTTATTGCGGAACAATTGGCTTCAAATCAAATTATGAAAAAGCGTGTTTACTTCTAATCTAAATTATCCATTTGATTTGGATAGGGTGTAAATGACCACTTTACCATCAACGTTTTCATTACTGATAAGCATCAATTTACCACCGGACTTGCTGAACTTAAAAGTATTACTGAAAATAGAGATTACCTTTTCAGCATCTCCTTTGGTACTGGTAATTTCAAATGAAATGGTGTCACCGTTAATTTTGTAGTTACCCATACATTTTACATTATCACCTTGATAAATGAATACACTACCGTTGAACAATAATTGAATGTCGTAATTGGTCGTGTTGGTCGTTTTACCGGAAGTATTGTTTTCAAAAAATGCCTTGGTTTGCATACTTCCTTCGTAAGTGCCGCTAATCGGTGTACTGGTTTCTGTGTTAGCGAATAGGGGTTGTGCGGTTAACGCAATAATAGCCATAGCTAATAACATTAAAATTGGTTTTTTCATGGTTTTGGTTTTACTTGGTTTAAAAATGATGAGGTAAATGTAGCAGAACGGGAAACACCTAATAGTTAAAATGGATTAAACCTGAAACGCTTATTTGTTAATGAAGCTCAAGGAATGTAGGAAAACGTTGCTAAAAGTTTTAATATGTTAAAGATGGAAGGTGCTTGTAACAAAAAATTAAGGCATTTAAACCTTTCACATTTTTTTTAGTCTTATTTTAGTTATTCCTCTATACAACTGTACTTCAAACTAAAACTAACAAGTAATGAAAAACTTAACTTTATTTTCCATGGTATGCATTGCGGCCTATTCCATGTTTTTAATCAGCTGTGATGATGCTGTAATCGAATCAAATTGTGCTAATACCGTTTCTGTATTTACCATCGATCTGGATCCTTCGAACTGTCCTGTAGATATTGAAACGGCTTTAGGAACATCCAGTAAGTACAACGAATCTATTAATGGAACAACTCGAACCATCATGATTAATGGAATTGCCAATCACCATGTTGGAAATTTTCCAAACTCCGGTAATCCTAATACCATTTCGGTATCCAATGAAACTTACGAAATGACGACCCAGCCGGTGGCAGCAACTTCTATCACCTATGGACAAGGATATTCCAGTGGCATTTTGTTTTCCGGCGTAGCGTTGGACGTTTTTACAGCAGAATTTTTCCAAGGTTCCGGAGGCGTGAACAGAGATTGGAACATTACCACTTTACAAACCACAAGAGATTTGGGCTTGGATTGCAATAACGCGCATGTTCAGCCTACCGGGCGGTATCATTACCACGGCACACCTTCCAATTATATTGAATCTTTAGGTACTGCCGATGGCACTCAAATGGTAAAAATTGGCTATGCTGCAGATGGATTTCCTATTTATTATAAATATGGCTATGCTGATGATGGCGTAACGATCAAGGCATTTTCAAGTGGCTACCGACTTAAAACCGAAGAAAGAGGAGGTGATGGAATCACGGCGCCGGATGGATGTCCGGATGGTTATTATTTTAACGATTACGAATATGTTTCAGGCGTATCAGAATTGGATGCCTGTAATGGAAGAACCGGCAAAACTCCGGAATCAGCGAGTGAATATTATTATGTTATCACCGATAACTTTCCATCTGCCCCAATTTGCTTTACCGGAAAACCGGATCAAAGTTTTAAATTGATGTAGTTAGAGACTAAGACTTTTTTTACAACTCCGGTTGCAATATAAATCCGGCCTCGCCTTTAATTAGGTCATAGACGATAGTGGCCGTTTCTCCTGTCGGTTGACTATTGGTATCTTCTCCGTTATACAATGGGAAAGTCCTGATCAATTGACCATTATTAATGTAAATGGAATCATGACCTAAATAACCAAACGGTAACTCTTTCGATAGACTCAGATCAGGCACATAAATAGGACCAA
>JAGQYH010000297.1 GCA_020436175.1 Bacteroidota bacterium | reverse complement strand
CATTTGTTATCCGATGCTTCTATTGGTGCGCATACGCGACACGCTTTGGATGGATTTCTATGTTTGATGCGGCAACATAATTCAGGATTGATTTGTTATGATCGAAGAGAAAGGGATCGTCGTATAGAATCGGAGGTACTTTTTGCTAAGAAAACCATTGAAGAAATCGGTTTTTTTCTGGACGGATTGCAGGAAAATGCGCCTTATCAATTAGAGATCAATTATAATGAAAATCAAATCTTAACGAATTCATCTGTAGAAAGGGAGATCATACATAATATTGAACATGTCATTCATCATTTAGCCATCATCAAGATTGCCCTAATCCATTATCACCCTGAGATAAATATACCCGAATACTTCGGCGTAGCACCCAGCACACTGCAATACCGAGAAAGCGTGGAAGTTAGCTTAAAAGGTTAAACTGAAACACTTTACACTGAAAGTGCATAGATTTAAAAAAATGTATAAGAACCAAATTCATGTATATATCTTCAATTCTACTAACCACCTTGCCATAGGCAGTAAAAGCGTGGCCAGAAAATTCACGCAGCCTGACGCGAGGCTTTTGAAGCGTGGAGCGATTGAACCTGCCTGACGGCAAAGGCAGGTTTTATAGATTTTTGTTTCTTTTCATCATGGAAAAGAAAAAAGAAAAATGTGTAGCAACTCAAAGTCATGCACTAAAAGTGCATAGTTTTAACTAATTCTTGAGACCAATAAATATTGTAAATTAAGGCAACCAATGGGTACTACACCAATACCGGTTGCAAATACAGAATACGCAAACCGTCCAATTCCTTTGATACTTTTATTTGACAAGACAAACGAGAAGCACTGTTAAATTCCGGCAGCGACTCCAACATGGTCATTTCATCATCTGTTTTTTCGCCGGTTTTATCAATAGCACCATCCAAAATTTCAATTTGACATGTAGCGCATAGTGCCATACCTCCACAGGTGGCTTCTATCGGTTCATCATAAGCTTTTAAAGCTTCCATTAAAGACATGTTGATGCCCAAGGGAATTTGCAAGGCACGCTCCTCGCCATTTGAATAGACATAAATCGTAATCTCCTCCATTGTCATTTTTCTATTATACTCATAAAAAAAAGCCTTCCCGCTTTTCTGCTGGGAAGGCTTAACATTTATTATTATACAATAATTCCTATACCTTGCTCAGCAATAGATGTGTTCTACAACATGGGTTGCAACAGCAAATGGTATGGAATAAATTTTTCATTTGCTTAAAACTATATCTACTTTTAACTAATTCCAAATTTATTTGAAAAAAATATTGTCAATCCTGATAAAAATCAATTCCGTTTCCTCATTTGATCAACTATATAAGGAAATTGCCCTGCTCGAAATTTATATTAAAATTTTGTTACTTGAGAAACACAACTGTTTCAATTGCAACTAAAATTCCTGAATTCCATTGATAGTAGTGTATTTTACGCTGATCTTCTTATCAGGAAATACGATGTGAGCCGCACTGTGCGCCATTAAAGCTGCTTCATGAAAGCCACAAAGAATCAGCTTTAATTTATTGGTGTAAGTGTTAATATCGCCAATGGCATACACGCCTGGAATATTGGTTGAATAATCATCAGTGTTTACCTCAATAGCATTTTTATCTAAATTCAAACCCCATTCTGCAATAGGACCTAATTTTGGACTCAAACCAAACAACGGTAAAAAGTAATCGGTGGCGACCTCGGCAACCGCACCACTATTTTCCGTGATGGTTACACCTTCTACTACGCCATTACCACTTAATCCGGTCACATTCGCTTCTAGTTTTAAATTGATCTTTCCGGCAGCCGCCAAATCCAAAATTTTCTGAGCCGAGTCAGGTGCACCTCTAAAACTGGCTCCTCTGTGTACCAATGTTAACTCGGAAGCCAAATCAGACAAGTACATCGCCCAATCCAACGCAGAATCTCCACCTCCGGCGATCACCACCTTTTTATCTTTAAAATGTTCCGGTTCTTTAACTATGTATTCTACGCCTTTCTTTTCAAACTCTTCCAATCGATCAAGATTTGGTTTTCTGGGCTCAAAACAACCTAATCCTCCGGCAATAACGATTACTTTGGCATGCACTTCCGTTCCGTCACTGGTCAATACCGTAAATCCGTCATCGGTTTTTTCAAATGACTCTACTCTTTCGCCTAATGTGAAGGTAGGCTTGAAAGGCGCTGCTTGTTCCATCAATTTATCGGACAATTCCTGTGCTAAAATGCTTGGATAGCCGGGAATATCATAGATCGGTTTTTTGGGATAAATTTCTGATAACTGACCGCCTACCTGTGGTAAATAATCAATTAAATGGCATCTCATCTTCAACAAACCACATTCAAAAATCGCAAACAATCCAACAGGGCCGGCACCAACAATACATATATCAGTAGTAATCATTACTTTCTCTTTTTAAGCGACCTCTAAATTATTTATTCATTGGTGAAAAGTGTTGAATATGAAGTCACATTTATATTAAAAAATTGTTGGATGAAGGCAAAAATTGGAGATCGGAAGTTGGTTGTTGGAGATCGGAAGACGGAAGTGTGTACATCCCTAACTACGGTTGACCGTTTTTAAGTAATAATTTCTTATGCAAAGTAGACTATATCAAAGATTATTTTAAACGTGCTTTCATAACATCCAAAACCATATTCAGACCTGCAAGGTTTTGAAAACCTAGTTGGTCTTATACATAGGATAGTTTGTATTTTGTTTAGCCGTTTAATAACGGTTAAAAACGACTACGAGATTTTACAGAACCAACCACAACAAGAATAACATTAAAAACATTAAAAGTCTGTTAGATACACTATATTAGTTGAAAATTATATTGCGGATATGAGCAATTGACCATATCCGGTTGTTGTGCGCAAGCTGAAAAGAGCAATAGGATCAAATTAAAGTGGTAATTTTGATCAGATAAAAAGTTAAATATTGAAACAGAAGAGAGATCGATACGAAATGCACAAATATTAGAGAAAAA
>JAGQYH010000296.1 GCA_020436175.1 Bacteroidota bacterium | reverse complement strand
AAATGGCATTTATTGTAGGACGAGAAACTAATCCAGGGCAAACTATTCCAATCGATAAAGCAGACGACTACATATTTGGAATGGTGATGTTCAATGATTGGTCAGCCCGAGATATTCAAAAATGGGAATATGTGCCGCTCGGTCCATTTTTGGGGAAGAATTTTGCTTCCACCGCTTCGCCTTGGGTCGTTACCATGGAAGCTTTAGAACCCTTTAAGGTAAATGGTCCGACGCAAGAACCCAAAGTATTGCCTTATCTCCAATTCAAAGGCAAGAAAAACTACGATATCAACTTGGAGGTGAGTATTCATCCATTAGATGGCAAAGATAATGTTGTTTGTCGCACCAATTTTAAATACATGTATTGGAACATGGCACAGCAATTGGCGCATCACACCGTAAACGGTTGCAATGTAAAAATCGGTGATATGATGGCTTCAGGAACCATCAGTGGTAAAGAAGTAGGATCATATGGTTCCTTATTGGAATTAACGTGGAGTGGTAAAAATCCCATTACCTTGAAAGACGGCAATACAAGAACTTTTATTGAAGATAATGATGTTGTTTACATGAGGGGGAGTGCCAAAAAAGGAAATATCAGAATAGGATTCGGAGAAATGTGTGCTAAGATATTACCGGCACTTTAATCCACCCAAAATTTTTAGAAAAAATGAAATCAATCGACCCAAAAGACATACCTACCGGAGAATTGTTTGGTCTACTCACCGGAGCCGTTACACCCCGCCCCATTGCATTTGCCAGTACAGTGGACGCTGAAGGCAATGTAAATTTGAGTCCTTTCAGTTTTTTTAATGTCTTTGGTGCTAACCCGCCAACTTTTGTTTTTTCACCATCGAGAAGAGTTCGCGACAGCACCACCAAACACACTTTGGATAATATTCTAGAGGTCCCCGAGGTGGTGATCAATCTTGTCAATTATGCTATGGTTCAGCAAACCTCTTTGGCCAGTACTGAGTATGACAAAGGGGTAAATGAATTTATTAAAGCAGGTTTTACACCGGTAGCATCCGATTTGGTAAAACCTCCAAGAGTGGCTGAATCACCGGTGGCATTTGAATGCAAAGTAAAACAAGTGATCCCATGTGGAAATGGCGGTGGCTCCGGCAATCTTATTGTGTGTGAAGGCATCAGACTGCATTTTAAAGAAGAGATTTTTGACGCCACCGGACAAATTGATCCGATAAAGATGGATGCTGTAGCCAGATTGGGCAAGAATTGGTATGCACATATAAATGAACAATCTTTGTTTGAAGTAGAAAAACCGGTAAACAAAACCGGCATTGGTATCGATCAAATTCCGGCACATATAAAAAACAGCAGCATACTATCCGGAAATGATCTCGGTAAATTAGGCAATATAGAGCAGTTACCATCTGCAGAAGAGATTCGGTCTTATCAAGAAAATGAAAACGGAGAGATCAACAATATAGAGGATCGGCATCACTTAGCAAAAGACTTGCTCAAATTCAACAAAGTGGAGGAAGCCTGGAAGGTATTGTTGCAGCAATAGTTGGCAGCTATTCCTCATAGCTTCTTACTTATGATGAAATGCCTTTTCCTGCTTTTTAAATTCCTTTTTAATCCCTTCAATGATATCGGAATGCCTAATGCATTTTGATTTCCGGGCATACGTTTTAAGTGCAGCATAATACATCACATTAACGATCTCGGCACCTGACATTTCATAATTTTCGGCCAATGTCTTTACATCCACTTCATTCTCCAGCGACAAAGAATCCGGCACATTAATCTTCCAGAGTTTAAGTCTTTCATTAACACTGGGCATCGGAAAATGGATAACATTGTGAAATCTCCTTAAAAAGGCATCATCAATGTTATTTTTGAAGTTTGAAGCCAGTATCAGCAATCCGTTATAGTCTTCAATTCGTTGTAGAAGATAGGATACTTCCTGATTGGCGAACTTATCATTGGAGCTTTGCACATTAATCCTTTTGCCAAATAAAGCATCGGCCTCATCAAAAAATAAGATCCAGTTTTTTCGTTCTGCCCGCGAGAATACCCATTCAATATGCTTTTCCGTCTCTCCAATATATTTGGAAACCACTTGGGACAAATCAATACGATAAATGGGTGTTTCAAATTTTTTTCCCAATAATGTTGCGGTTAATGTTTTCCCGGTTCCTGCACTTCCATAAAAAAGAACTCGGTAGCCGGGCTTGATCTTTCTGCCAAAAGTAGCATCGTTAAAAATTTGTTGGTGGTAAGTCATCCAAATCTGAATATCATTTACCTGTTCGCTCGTTTGCGGATGCAAAACCAGATCTTCCCAAACCATTTGCGTAGTGATTTTTCTGGCAGGAAATTCTGCACTAAAAACAGGAACGGCTTCATGCCCCATTAAAATTTGTTCCAGCCAATCTTCATCCGGTATCAACCTTCCGCTCATATTGGGCTCACCTTGCTGCACACTATCCAATTGCAATAATCCATGTAGGGCAAACGACCCTTCATTATCAAACATTTTTTGGTAGGTGAGTCGTTTGGATATGTCCATACCTGCCAACAAAAACAGTGCTGTTTCACCGGTTGGAAGAATACCTCTGTATTGCTGTCCTTTGGTTCCGCCAAAAGGAATAAATTCACCCCCGCTCGGCATAGCTTCAGCCATTAATTCTTCGATATAGCCCGGTCGAACATAAGGAGTAATCGCTAACAACAGCACCAATTTTTCTTCAAAAGTCACCTCCGACCCTAATTGCAATGCGTTATTAATGCTAGCTTCTAATGATTGATTTCTAAATCGCAATACATCCATTCTCAAATCCTGAAAATGCGCGTAAATCCGATCCAACAAAATCTTTCCCAAGGCATTGATGGCTTTGGTCAGATCATCTTCAGCATGAGCTACCACATTTAACTTTCGTTCTTCCTTACTTTCTATTTGCATAAAACTCAAGATAAGACATAACGTCATTATTAAAGAAAAATACTATATAATAAGTTATTCTTCTGTTTCCGGCATATCGG
>JAGQYH010000295.1 GCA_020436175.1 Bacteroidota bacterium | reverse complement strand
GCCGTTATCGGATTGGCAGGTATGTCGGGGCCGAAAGCAGCACCGGTAGTAACATAACCTCGAGCCAACCCTTCCGGAGAGTTGATGTAAAGGTTTTCTGAAGCTCCATTCCAGAGGTACATTTGCATCGTTGGATTAAAACCGTCTCTGGGCGTGAAGAAATTGGCATTGTTAAAACCAGAGCCATCTAAACCTTCCGCAAATACTTGATCTCCGCCTAGTCCTCCGTTGCCGAAGTTATTCGATTGAAAGTTACCGGCTTGTTCATCAAAGCCATAGAGGTACATGATGTCATGCACCATATTCGACGTATAGAATAAATTGGTTAAAGCTGCGTCTTGGTTTGCCAAAGGGGAGGCATTGGGTGTATATGGGAAATCAAACAAGAGGTTTGGCCCTCCATCCGGAGAATAGCCGGGATTGTCATTGTCATCAGCATCTTCATAAGCAAAAACATTGTTGCCACGAGTGATGGTAAACTCAGGACCTTCTGTTAGATTCACATCATGCCAGCCGAAAGGAGAGGCGGTGGTGTTATGAGGGTCGGTTACCAACGATTGTGTTCCGTGAATCGGACTTTCCACCGGAAATGCAAAAACATTATAACCGGCATTTACCCTGGTATTGTTAGAAGGAATGGCGGCATGGTGTTCATGTTTTGTATGATCATGGTTATTGACGTTGAAGCCATCACCGAATGAACAGTGCAATACTTGATCCCACTGAGCCAACACATTACCATTGGTGCCGTCCACTACTACATTCCAAACATTTTGTTTGTTTTTGGCATAGATGACGATGATGTAACTCATTCTAAGCTCATGATCACCATAAGGGAAGTAAATATTTTCCACTTCCATTTTGGATATGGTAGCTGTGTTCATTTCTACCTTTTGAATAGCGGTATTTGTAGCACTTTCCACACTGATGACATATGCCGTGGCATTAACCTTTTGCGCAATATGCTTTATCAGATTGCTGGCGGCATGTAACACTTTACCGTCTTTATCTATGGTAAAATTGCACATGGCATTAAATACATCTACACCATTATATTGCTGCTGAATATGAACATGATTCAATTCATTTTTTTGGGTGACATAATCAGAGGAAATCCTCCAAAGATTAAGATCATCCTGAGATATATTTAACGATTCTTTGTGAGCGGAAAGATAGTTCTCGATCGTTATTCTATTGTTTTGACCGCTGACAACAGCAATCTGAAATACACATAGAAATACCAGGAGAAAGGAATACAAATTTTTCATAATAGGCTAGCCGTTTAGCAAAAAACCATTATTCAATATTGAAGGTAGTTTTTGCGAACGACAAAAATAGTGCTTTAGTCTTAGATTTCTAATTTTTGAAGGTGCATTAACTACTTTGATTTCTAGCAGATAAAAAACGGTAGGCGCGAAACTTTCATTGATTCATTAACATAGTGCCAAATATCGACTATGTCCTTAATTTTTTATGCTGAGTATGGTAATGAATCAACATTTTCTCTTTTGATGGGTTACATTTTTAAATTTTTTGCATTGTAGTATAGAGAAGAATTGATCACTGCATATTAAACTTTAAAAGATGATAACACCCATTGATGAAAAATTGAATTGTGAAAAGATAATTGCTGAAAAAGATGGCTATCAGCTATTGGAGAAACATGCTGTTATTTATCTGCATAACTGGGTTGTTGCCAACGGTTCGGTTAATTTTGAACGACAAGTAAAGTGTTTGCTGCTTAGTCTAAAAAGAGATTTTGACCTTTCCCCGGAACAGACCATTTGGCAATTAGAAAATGCCGCGAAAGAAAATCTATCTCAACTGAATGGTTCTTTAAAACGTTTATCGCTTTTTACAAAAGTTTAAAATCCATTTACTCATATATTGTTACTTTTGTTGGCTTCAAACAAGAGGTATGAGGGATGTAAAGCTATTTTTGACTTTTATTTTGTTGTTTGCACTGGTTAACCTTAAAGCGCAAGGGCCACATAATCAGCTAATAACTATGACGCAAGAAGAGGCACAAGCGTTGGCGGATGAACTTCATTTGAATGAGCAAGATGCGCGAACATTACGAGTGATCTATGTTAACTATGCCATGGGTGTTGAAGATTTGATCGTGGAAGCTGATCCTGAAATCAACTTACTCAAAGAGGTGAAATCGTTAGGGAATTTAAAGCAAGATCAGATTAAAACCCTTTTATCGGAAGAGGATTATAAATTGTATCAATACAAAGAAGAGCAAAATTTGCTCCGACAAGAGTCGGAATTTGATAGTTTACAATTGTATTTTGATGATTCTGCATTCAAAGCAGCGGTGCTGGATTATTTTGATGATAATGTAAGTCCGTATTTGATCTATTACCACCAAACCTATTTGAAGCCTGCCTTGAAACAAAAGCATTACTTCAAGATCAATCAGGAAAGGGAACATTTGAATGAATATGCTGACCGATTAGACAGTATTAAGTTGGCTACCGGAAAAAGATTTGTTTTCGATGCGGTTTTGGAAGATGACTTAGAGGCCACCTTGAAGGATCTTAAACGGTTAAGAAAGAAATACAAAGACCGATTGGATTACATCAATGTTTCTATGGGGCCGGTTGTCAGAGAATGGAATTCGGATTATGTAGATATGGTTCAAGCTTATTACAAAGATGAGGTGTACCAACAGATCGATCAATACGGAAAATATTTGAATGCCTATGGTATCAATTACATCGTAGGGCAATTTTCGTTATTGTTGTTCGATATTTACGAGCCCAGAGGATATGTGGAAGGAAGAGATGTACTGATTGAACTATTGCGTTCGGCGCAGTAAGGGTATGTGGTAAGACTAAAGGGTTTGTGATTCATTAGTCAAGAATGCTTGCCATTTCCGCTTACAATGCTTTGTCTTTGACAAAATTATGCGCTCAAATGTCAAGCTGAGGGAGATATGAAAAAATTTACTAGTCGAGAAATCATCAAAAGCATAAAAGTTGGTAATGAAAGTAGAAAGAATTGGTTATTAGAAATTATGATAG
>JAGQYH010000294.1 GCA_020436175.1 Bacteroidota bacterium | reverse complement strand
TTCGACGGTCCGGGAACCGATGAAGTTTATGATCAATACAAACGAAACACCGACCGGTTTATTCAAACACTTTTGGCGGAATAAATTATTGTAATGAAACTGAATTTAGATATAAAAGTGGCTAGTTCAAAGGAATGGTTAGCGGCTGTTTTAAATGATTTTGATACCTTTTTACAGGACCATGCCGATTGTGAACGCAAAGCTTCCGCTATGGCCATGAGTTTTGTTGCTAAATATCCGGATAGAAAAGAAATCATTCCTGAATTGATTGAGACGGCATTGGAAGAACTGGAGCATTTTCAGGAAGTTTATGCTATTATGGAAAGCCGCCATATTACCTTACCATCAGGAATGGCCAAAGACCCTTATTTACAAGCACTTCTACCCTTTTGCAGAAGCGACCGCGACAATAGATTTTTAGATCGGTTATTGATTGCCTCTATAGCAGAAACGAGAGGTGCCGAGCGATTTCGCTTGATCGCCGAAAACCTGAAAGATGAAACGTTAGCCAGATTTTACAAAAAGCTTTGGACTTCTGAAGCCAAGCATGGTCATATTTTTATCAAAATGGCTTTGCACTATTTTGCGGAAGATCAAGTGTATCCCCGATTGGAAGAATTATTGGTAAAAGAAAGTGAGATTATCGGTCAATTGGAAATCAGACCGGCATTGCATTAACACCAAATCGGTATAAACTAAAACTCTATACACTAAAGTGCATAGATTCTAAAAAACAGGAATAAGAATGAAATTCTTATATATCTTCAATTTTACTAATCGCCTTGCTATGAGCAGTAAAAGCGTGGCCTGAAAATTCACGCAGCCTGACGCAAGGCTTTTGAAGCGTGGAGCGATTGAATTTTCTAGATTTTTGTTTCTTTTCATCATGGAAAAGAAAAAAGAAAAATATGTAGCAACTTAAGGTCTTGCACCAAAGTTCATAGTTTTACTAACGATTGAGACCAATAAAATAAATCTGCAACAAAACTCACTTACCTCCTACTTCCTTCAACTCAATATTCACCGCATCTTTATCCGGTTTAATCGGATATCCGAATCGTTTGGCCCATTCGTATGTAAATGTCGCGCCCAGATATATAATTTGTGAGGTATAATAGATCCAAACCAAAAGCAAGGCAATAACACTGGCGGAACCAAAGGCTGATAAAGTATTACTATTGCCTACATAAATACTGAATAACAATTTCCCGATAGTAAAGAAAATAGTAGTAAAAATGCCACCGGCCAATGCTGCTTTCCAATGGACTTTGGCATCGCCTAAATATTTAAACATTAAAGTGAAGAGAATGCTCACGAACACCAATGAGATCGATAACTCAAATAGAAAATACACCTTCGAAAAATAAACGGATGTATCAAATCGCTCTGCAAATTTGAATAAGAAACTGTTTAACGTAATACTGGCCAACAATATAAAACCGGTTATGATAATGATTACAAACGATATAAAATGACTCAAGATGTATTTTACAATATTACTCTTGGGTTTCGCTTTGATCAACCAGATATCGTTTAAGGAAGTCTGTAATTGATAAAAAACGGCCGTAGCACTTAAAATCAATGTAATACTGCCAATAACGGTCATCATTGCATTTGAACCATATCGATACTGATTTTTAATAAAAAGCTGAATCTGTTGTGCTATCTCTTTTCCAAAGAGGTCTTGAATCTCAAGAAACACCTCACCTTTTACAGCCTGTTCTCCAAAAAATACACCCACCACTGATATGATAATGATGATAATGGGTAAAAAAGAAAATACGGCGTAATATGAAAGCGCTGCACCTTTTTCAAAAGTTTTAGAATCAATAAAATGCCGAATCACAGCCCTAGCCAAAGAAAAGTGTTGATTATTGTTTTCATTTTGATTCATTTTACTTTTGTATGCTTTTGAAGCCTAGGGCAATAATCTTCCAATATTAAAATCCGGAAGAGAACACACTGCTGTTGGCCGGAATACTCTTCTCCAATTTGTTTAAGAATCCCAATTGACTGGCCTTCACTCTTACCCCAAAATTAACGAACTGACGACCAATAGGATACCATTCCATAAACAAGTACCAGCAATGCAAATCTCTGTTGATCCTGATAGAAGCTGTATTAATTTCCAGATCCGTCCAATTGACCCTCATAGACGCTTGAATTTGCCATTTAGGCGTTAAACTAAAATCTACATTAAAATTGGAGGAATGAGTAATGATCAAAGTATCTCTACCGCTGATAAATGATTTATTGAGTGTAAGACTATAATCAAATCTCAGATTCCACGGCAATTCAAAATTAACGTAATCGGTTCTATTGCCCACGTATGGATCTTGATACCACGGCTCATACAAGTTTTCGGAACGATAGGCCGACCCACTGTTGCCCGTTGTCTTTTTGGATTGAAAATTTCCACTTAAGTTCGCGGTAAAGTTCTTTAACCTAAACAATCTGCCTGTCTCCTTCACTAACCATTGATCCACTGTTCTGTTGGTTTGCGGATCGGTGTAATACGGTGTCAAAGTTCCTCTAAAATTGATCCTGATGCCCTTATATATTTCCGTGCTTCCACTACTGAAAGCAATATCGCTTAATCTTAAAGAATCTCTTGCAAAATTATACGAGCCGCTGATGCCAAAGCCATTCAATAGCTTCACTTTTCGGGAAGTGCCGGTAGTGTCGCGTTTCGGTCGCAACTTCATTTCAAAATCATTGGTCAATGAAAAGCTTAAACTCATGCTTTTACCACTTCCCGGGCGACCTAAAATGCCGTCTTCAAATTTCGAGTACAACACTTCATTTCCGGCAGTGTCTGTTTGAACGGTTTCATAAAAACCCCATCTTTCCTCACTAAAATCAGGCGTGTAGTTGAATCGAATCGAGGGCCGCATGACATGTCTAAACGCTTCTACATTTTTCGTTCTTTTAAAATACCACGTACCAAATAATGTCCAACTCACAGAAGTATTAAAACTGAAATCACGAGCAGATTTAAATCCGTAGTTCCTGTCCTCAACAATCTGATTAAAGGTAGTAT
>JAGQYH010000293.1 GCA_020436175.1 Bacteroidota bacterium | reverse complement strand
ATGGCAATTCAGGTACACCTTTCAATCAGATCAATCACCAGTTAAAGGAGAACAATCTTCCGTTCCATTATTGTGTCATTGGCATACAACCGCAAAGTAATACCAAAGAACTTTTTGACATTGCCCAACAAAATAATGTAGAGCACATTTTATATACCGATTGTTTAATGTCCAATATTTCCCGAGTAAAAGCTCAATTAGATGATTTTATTGCAAAGATCGATTATTTATATATTACCATTGACATGGATGGTTTTTCATCAGCTTATGCTGCCGGTGTAAGCGCTCCTTCCCCATTGGGTTTTGACCCTTTATTTTTCATTCCCATTTTTGAACATTTGCTTAAAAGTAAAAAGGTAATTTCCATAGATATAGCTGAATTGAACCCGACCTATGATAGAGACGGCCAAACCGCTAATCTTGCTAGTAAGATAGTTGATTTTGCGGTTGGTAATTGGTAGTTTAATTTTATTCCGGCTCACACTTCGAAACACTATATTTTCAAAATAGAAAAGCCGAATGTTTGTGCAACATCCGGCTATAATTTTAATTGTGGCAGCTGTTTACAATAAAAGCGAAATCACGCCTCCCATTAAGGTAATGGTGATGATCCAATAACTGCCATTGATCAAAATATTGATCCAATTTCTTTGCTCAAACAATGAATTGGTAACCAACACCGGAATAGCCATTACAATAGCGGCAAAAGCACCATGATATGTGCCGTGTAAAAAATTGTGGGGATAATGATCTCCTTCCCCTTCCAAAGAATAAATGTAGTCGTGTAAACCACCGATAAAGCTGTAAAGAAAAAATGACAATATCGCTGCCAAAATAATTGAAATACCGAGCGTAACCGCCATGTTTGTTTGCTTAAGATCAGCTTCCGTTTTACCGATGGAAGCCATCCAGGCTTTACCAAATAGCATGGGACTATACCAGATAAATCCCATAATCATAGGAATCAAAGCACCTACTAAAATTGCAATCCAATTAATTTCCATTGTAGTTCGTTTTGGTTAGTGACCACAAATTAACCACTTTACATTAACTTTACATGCAGACTTGTAAACATCTTAAGAAATTTTACCATTTGAATGGGCGGATGCCAATAAAAACTGCGTTCCGCTACTTCACGCCCAACACGCCTAATAAACCTCTGGTTAACTCTCGGGTAAATGTTCGTCCGATTTGTCTGGTAGTGGTACTGTTGAGAATTTTATCGAAAGTAGACTTCTGTTTTCTGGTAGAAGTAGTGCGTCGCGTAGAAGTAGATGCTTTTTCTTTGGCTTTGGCCTTTTCTTCCTTTTCCTGCAAATCATGCACTTTTTCAATCTTTTCACTCAACCTTTCATAAGCACTGTCTCTGTCGATCACTTCATTGTAATAGGCCGCCAGATCTGATGAACGGATCAAATCTTTTTTCTCCTGATCGGTAATAACATCCATTCTTGAAGATGGTGATCTCAATAAAGTATGGACCAATGGTGTTGGTATACCTTTTTCATTCAATACCGTAATGAAAGCCTCTCCAATCCCCAACTCTGTTAAGGTGGTGCTAACATCATAATAATCTGTAAACGGATAATTCTCCGCCACCAATTTTATGGCTTTTCTATCCTTAGCGGTAAAAGCTCTTAGCGCATGTTGTACTTTCATTCCCAGTTGTCCCAATACATCATTTGGAATATCCGTTGGATTTTGAGTACAAAAGAAGATGCCCACGCCTTTTGATCTGATCAACTTTACAATAGTTTCAATTTGACCCAATAAAGCCTTGGAAGCTTCCTGAAAAATCAAGTGAGCTTCATCAATAAAAATGACCAATTTAGGTTTATCCATATCTCCTTCTTCAGGAAACTTTTCATACACCTCGGCCAACAAACACAGCATGAAAGTCGAAAACAACTTAGGTTTATCTTGAATATCGTCCAAACGTAAAATGTTGATATAGCCATCCCCATTTTTATTTTTACGCAACAAATCCTCAACATCAAAAGAACGTTCACCGAAAAACTTCTCAGCACCTTGCGATTCCAATTCAATAAGTTTTCTGATCAACGTACTTACTGAAGAGGTATTGATTCTGCCGTACTCCTCCTCAATTTCTTCCTTTCCCTCATTGGTGAGATATTGCAATGCTTTTTTAAAGTCTTTCAAATCTAACAGTGGCAATCCATTATCATCGCAATATTTAAAAATGATAGCCACGACACCTTGTTGCGCTTCGGAACAATCTAAAATTTTAGAAAACAAAACCGGACCAAATTCAGACACCGTAGCTCTCAATCGCAAACCATCTTGTTCTGAAATCGTCATCAACTCAACCGGAAATGCTTTAGACTCCCATGGTTCACCCATTAAGTCGTGACGCTCATCAATTTTTGGATGAGGATTACCGGCTTTCGCCAAACCACTTAAATCGCCTTTTACATCCATTAGTAAAACACCCACTCCATTATTGGAAAGTTGCTCCGCAATCACCTGCAGTGTTTTGGTTTTTCCTGTTCCTGTAGCACCCGCAATCAAACCATGTCGGTTAAACGTTTTCAACGGAGCTTTTACCAAAGTTTGTGGAACGGCTTCACCATTCAGCATCGCTGTGCCAAAATTCATGCTCAATCCTTTAAACGTATATCCTTTTTCAATGATCTCTTTAAATTGTTCTTTCATTTTTCTGTTTTGAAGCACTACAAATCTATAAATTATATACTTGTCCTAAATGTGGGATCTCTACTTTTTTATAATTCTTGGAAAGCAAAATTTCTTTGAAGGCAGTTTGGCGTTTCGGTTCGCCGTGTACCAAAAAGATGGTTTTCAATTTTGCTTGGTCTTGCAATCTCAAAAATCCTAACATTTCAGAGGTGTCGCCATGTGCACTGAATGAATTCATTATTTCAATATTCGCTCGCACATCCAACTCTTTTCCGAAAATTTTCACTTTCTCCGGTTTATTGGCTATCACTCCACCCAAAGTATTAGGTGCACAATATCCTACCACCAAAATGGTAGTTCTACTGTCTTCAATATTGTTAAAGATATG
>JAGQYH010000292.1 GCA_020436175.1 Bacteroidota bacterium | reverse complement strand
ATTTCTAATTTGTTTTTAGTCTTGATAATGAAACCTCATGGACATCCGTTTCCTTCAAGAATTAATAAATTGTAATAATAAAATCGGTAAATCTTAGATTATTGCTAATAAGTCTGATTCTCTCATGATCAGATAATCCTTACCATCAAGATAAAGCTCTGTACCGGCATATTTGCCGTATAATACTTCATCTCCAACTTTCACTGTAGTGGGTTCATCCGGTTTACCCGGGCCTACTGCTACTACTTTTCCTTTTTGTGGTTTTTCTTTTGCTGTATCAGGGATAATAATTCCTCCGGCTGTTTTTGTTTCAGCTGCATTGGGCTGTACAACAACTCTATCTGCTAAAGGTTTGATCGATAATTTTGCCATTTTACAAAAATTTTTTTTTGATCGGTTATAATAAATAGGTTAAATTCTACCTCTCGAATAGCATTTCTTATGCCAAGTCGCTTTTAAGCCAATTTTGCAGACTTTAAAAGTAAATATTTCAGCACCTGCTGGATAACAGTGACAAACCGACAGTAAAAGCAGATTTAATTTGAATTATGCTGTAAGAATGACGATTTTTGACAGCATCAATTTCCTACTATGCAGCAAACCTTTAGATATGGTAAAGAGACATTGACTTATGAAAAAGCAATGCAATTGGCGAATGGACTACTGGAAGGAATAATTGATCAGGATACAACAGCAAAAATTGAAGCATCAGCCGCATTAACCCAAAAATTGGCGGAAGGTAACCAAGCAGTTTACGGCATCAATACCGGATTCGGACCATTGTGTACCACAAAAATTGCTGCAAAAGATACGGCACAGCTACAGCATAATTTATTGATGAGCCATAGTGTAGGCATTGGCGAAAACGTGCCAGTTGTGATCTCTAAACTAATGCTCGTTACCAAACTTCAAGCACTAAGTCAGGGTTATTCCGGTATTCAATTAGACACATTGAAACGGATTCAGTGGTTTTTGAAAGAAGACATTATCCCCGTTGTACCGAGCAAAGGCTCTGTTGGCGCGTCGGGCGACTTAGCTCCCTTATCCCATCTCTTTTTACCCTTGATCGGTTTGGGGAAAGTTTTGTTCAAGAACGAAATTCTTGACACTTCTGCTGTATTGGAACAAAAAGGAGTAGAACCATTAACATTGCGACCGAAAGAAGCCTTAGCACTTATCAATGGCACCCAATTTATATTAAGTTATGCAGTATTATTCTTGCATACTTTTCACAATATTTTAGAGCTGGCTGATGTAATCAGTGCGCTTTCATTGGAAGGATTTCAAGGTTCTGTCAATCCATTTACACAAGCCTTACATGATCTTCGACCTTTTGAAGGCAGTCTGTTGGTAGCCAAAAGAATGCGCAATCTACTGGAAGGCTCGGATATTGTAACTTCTCATAAAAACTGCGATAGAGTGCAAGATCCTTATTCGATCAGATGCATTCCCGCCGTCCACGGTGCCTCCCGAAATGCTTGGAAACATTTGAATGAGATCACTGAAATTGAACTGAATGCAGTAACTGATAACCCCATCATTTTGGAAGACGGGCAGTCTATCAGTGGCGGCAATTTTCATGGACAACCGTTAGCTGTTCCTTTGGATTATGCTTGTGTGGCAGCTGCCGAAACAGGAAGTATTTCCGAACGACGAAGCTATTTGATGCTGGAAGGCAAATTTGGATTACCGACTATGTTAATCAAAGATGGAGGACTTCATTCAGGATTTATGATACCGCAATACACTGCGGCGGCATTGGTTTCGGAGAATAAAGGATTGTGTTTCCCTGCCAGCTGTGATAGCATTCCTACCTCATTAGGGCAGGAGGATCATGTTTCGATGGGTTCAATCAGTGGTAGAAAGGCACAAAAGGTGGCACAAAATGTTACTTATATATTAGCTATCGAATTACTGTATGCACTTCAAGCCATAGATTACAGGCGACCAAGTACTTCTAGTGAACTATTGGAAAAAGTCCACAGTTTCCTCCGCGAAAAAATTGACCATGTAGAAAGTGATAGAATTTTCAGTGATGATATCAATATCCTTCAACAACTCATAGCCGATGGTACATTACTCAATTTTGTCAACCGGCAAGCCCATTTATTAAACGTAGAACTGAACTAAAATGACCGATCTCAAAGAATTTCTAAATACCTATGCCAAACATCCTTATTATCGAGCGCCTACGGGCACAAAACTACATGCAAAGAGCTGGACAACGGAAGCCCCGTTAAGAATGTTGTTGAATAATTTAGATGATGAAGTGGCCGAAAATCCGGATGAATTGGTAGTCTATGGCGGCATTGGAAAAGCAGCCAGAAACAGACCTGCATTAGAAAAAATCATTGAACAATTATTAAAATTAGAAGAAGATCAATCACTGCTTATTCAGTCCGGGAAGGCTGTAGGCATTGTTCGATCGCATCCGGCTGCCCCACGTATCTTAATCGCCAACAGTAACTTAGTGCCTGTATGGGCCACGTGGGAACATTTTAATGAGTTGGATAAAAAGGGCTTAATGATGTACGGTCAAATGACTGCCGGCAGTTGGATCTACATCGGCTCACAAGGCATTCTTCAAGGCACTTATGAAACGTTCAGATCCTGCGCCAAAAAATATTTTAAAGGCGACTTATCGGGTAAACTATTGGTCACCGGAGGTATTGGTGGCATGGGCGGGGCTCAACCTTTGGCAGCCACAATGGCAGGCGCTACCTTTTTAGGAGTAGATATCGATCCATCAAGAATTCAAAAAAGAATTGTAAGTCGCTATATTGATAAAATGACCTATTCCTATGACGAAGCCATCCAATGGGTAATGGAAGCAAAAGAAAAAGGTCAAGCCATATCGGTAGGCTTGGTTGGCGATATCGGCGATGTTTTAGAGAAACTGATCCAAGACAATATCACTCCCGAAATATTAACCGATCAAACTTCAGCTCACGATCCCTTAAACGGATATGTTCCCAACGGATTGTCTCTTGTGGAAGCCATGTCATTGAGAAAAAGCGATCCAAAAACCTATCAAGAACGGGCTTTAAAAAGTATGGCTCGACAT
>JAGQYH010000291.1 GCA_020436175.1 Bacteroidota bacterium | reverse complement strand
ATTTATGCAAAACAGTATTGATCAAACACGAGCAATATTTAGATCGATTTGATGTGTTATTCGGTAAGTTTTTCAAAGACATCGGTTCATTTGCCGATTTGAATGAAAAGGAGATACCACGGGAGTGGATCGAAGATCAATTGTCGAGGGCATTTACCAAAGAAGAATTGGAGATGATCGAAGCCATGGGCGGATTAGAAGAATTGTATGATCGTTTCAGAGAGTTGTTGGAAGAGCAAGACGAACGGCACGAAGGCGGCAACAAATGGATCGGAACCGGCGGAACATCGCCTTTCGGGAATGGCGGTGCCAATCCGGAAGGATTTAGAATAGGCGGCAAAGGTGGCGGCAAGTCGGCTGTAAAAGTTTGGGAGAAAAGAAATTTCAGAAACTTAGATGAAGGCGTTGAATTGAACACCAGAAACCTGAAACTGGCACTAAAAAGGTTGAGAATATTTACCAGAGAAGGCATTGAAGAGGAGTTGGACTTGGATTCAACCATTGAGAAAACCTGTAAGAATGCCGGCTATTTGGATATTAAAATGGTGCCGTCCAAGAAAAACAGGGTGAAAGTTTTGCTCTTTTTTGATGTCGGCGGTTCGATGGATCCTTATATTGAAACCTGCTCACAGTTGTTTAGTGCAGCCCGATCTGAATTCAAGAATATGGAGTTCTTTTATTTTCACAATTGTATATACGAATCGGTTTGGAAAGACAATGCCATGCGTTGGAATGACAGAATCCCAACTTTTGATGTATTGCATAAATACAACAGCGATTATCGCGTGATCATTGTCGGTGATGCCACTATGTCGCCTTATGAGATCACTTCACCCGGAGGAAGTGTAGAGCACTATAATGATGAGGCCGGAGTTATCTGGCTGCAAAGGATCAAAGAAAAATACCCCTTCACCATTTGGTTGAATCCAACCCGTGAAGAATATTGGGATGGAGTCTATTCCTTGAAATATTTGAAGGAGTTCTTTCAAGAGAGAATGTTTCCTTTAACCATTGAAGGCTTAACCCGAGCCATGAAAGCCTTAAGAGGGAAGAAGCTGAGAAAAGCGGGGTAATTCTACATGCACTTTAATAGTAATAAACAGTAAGTATCAAATTCTGATATTTTAATTTGTTTAAATTCTATTAACCGAATAACCGAAAATCCGAACCACCAAAAATCTAAAAAACCACGTCAGCTCAAATCAACAATAATCGTTACTTTCGCAATATAAAATATTAGCATGCAATTTACAGGAACAGAGAATTATGTAGCCACCGAAGAATTAAAAGTAGCCGTAAATGCGGCCATTGCTTTGCAAAAACCTTTGTTGATCAAAGGAGAACCCGGCACCGGAAAGACCATGTTGGCATTTGAAATTGCCAAAGCGTTGAATAAACCCATGTATACCTGGCACATAAAATCAACTACTGTAGCACAACAAGGTTTGTATGAATATGACGCTGTAGCTAGATTGAGAGATTCGCAGCTGGGAGAAGAAAAAGTAAAGGATATTGCAAATTATATTGTAAAGGGTCAGCTTTGGAATGCCTTTGAGTCGGAGACGGAACAAGCCGTGTTGTTAATCGATGAGATTGATAAAGCAGATATTGAATTTCCCAACGACTTGCTATTGGAGTTGGACAAAATGGAATTCTTCGTGTATGAATTACAAAAGACTATCAAGGCGAAAAATCGGCCGATTGTGATCATCACCTCCAATAATGAAAAGGAATTGCCGGATGCTTTCTTAAGAAGATGTTTCTTTCACTACATAAGATTTCCGGAAAAATCTACCATGCAGGAGATCATTGATGTACATTATCCCAATATTGAACAAAAATTGGTGGATGAAGCCATGCGCATTTTTTACAATATCAGAGAAGTGAAGGGCTTAAAGAAAAAACCATCCACCAGCGAATTAATCGATTGGATACATCTTTTGCGATTGGGGGGTGCGGATACCTCCGAATTGGAAAAATTAGATTTGTCGGAAGAATTGCCACCACAGTCAGGCGCATTGCTAAAAAATGAGCAAGATATAGAACTGCTCACCAAAATGAAAAAAGGGTATCAGCGGAAGTTTTATTGATTAATTACCGCAATTACCACTGCATCCATCAAAACCACAACAGATTTTTGAGGTACTGTTACTAACCTCAAAAGTAATATCGACCGAGCCATGAGGGAAATCAATCACTCTTAACGCACTTAACGGAATGTTCTTAAGTTGAATGCTCCCGGTTTTAACGTTGGTGCACCCGCCGCTATTGTAAATACCATTTTTATAATTTCGATATGGATTACAAGAAAAGGATTGGATGGCCACTCCTTTTAAGCTCAAACCATTACCATTCGTATCGCTGATATAAATGCCGAATTTTTGCATGGCTTTGGCAATCACCTTTTCATCAGCCGTCATGCCCCAGTTTACCGCATCTAAATCAATGGAAGGGTCTAATTGAAGCAGTGCACCCATAGGCAAAGCATCATCTTCTGAATGTGTTCCGTCGGATTTAATGGCAGGACTAACGAAATTAGTACTTGTTAATTTGTAAGATCCTCTTAAGGCATGATTGATCTCTCCATCATTCAATTCGTGCGGCCAAATTACACCGGCCATAGTTAGAAATCCGGAACCGGTTGTGCCACTATTAGGATTGTCATTTAGACTGACAACTCCTGTGTTTCTCAAAGGAGCTACTACTGCGCCGGAATACTCTCGGCAATACCAATAGCAGGCAGATGCGGGTGTTCGTACATTAAAAAAGGAATACACCAATTCATTGTCAGTATCTATAACGGTCATGGATTCATCTAAACCGGGTGAGGGTTTCGCATTATTTGGTAGAGGGACATCTAAAATTCCTTCTCTTACTCCATTATAGCATTTCGAATTGTTTTCCCAAAGTGTAAATCGATTGGTAGAGTTGTTAGAATAGTAAATAGATTCACCATAATCATTTACGGAAATTCTGGCACCATTGGGATTTTCGTTCACTAATGTGGCAATTTGAATATCTGAGTGAGAGGCAATTGATGCATTTTCTGGAATTAAAATAAAAAAGAAATTGTCAGGATGAT
>JAGQYH010000290.1 GCA_020436175.1 Bacteroidota bacterium | reverse complement strand
GTTGTTTCAACTCCACTTAAGTAAAACCGATATGGTACAAATATCCATGCATGCTGAACATCACTTTGCCGGCGTCCAATGCGGTATTATGGATCAATTTGCCAGCATGTTCGGGAAAAAAGATCATGCTATATTATTGAACTGTCACGATCTGAGTTTTGAGGAGGTTCCCATACTTTTAGACAACCACAAATTGGTTTTAATCAATTCGAACGTAAAACACGAACATGTTGATTCCGCTTATAACGAGCGAAGGAGACAAAGCGAGGAAGGTTTTGCTGTTTTGCAATGCAAATTCCCCGAATTAAAAGGTTTATGTTTAGCATCAATCAATCAGTTAAAAGCTATACAAGAGGAGATTTCTCCAATAGTTTATAAACGATGCCAATTTGCTATTCAAGAAAATGCAAGGGTTTTGGCAGCCAAAGCCGCTTTGACAAAAAAGGATTGGAAAGCCTTGGGTGAATTATTGACGGCTTCGCATCACGGTTTGCAACACTTATATGAAGTGAGCTGCCCGGAAATAGATTTTATGGTAGAGCATGCGTTACAGCATCCCGGTGTTTTAGGCAGTAGAATGATGGGCGGCGGCTTTGGAGGATGCACCATCAATTTGGTGGAAAGTGATCAAATCAACGACTTTGTGGATATGCTACAATCTATATATTTAAAGCAATTTGGTCAATCCACCGATCATTATATGATTAATATTACAGACGGAACAAAGATGATCGACCTATGAAAGAATATCTCCAAGACAGATCTCATAAACGCTTAAACATTCTCACGAATGAATGGGTATTGGTTTCCCCTCACCGAAACCGGCGCCCATGGCAAGGTCAGCAAAGCAAGTTAGAAATCACCAAAGAACAGTCATATGATAAAAATTGCTACTTATGCCCCGGAAATGTTCGTGCCGGTGGACATATCAATCCGGAATATTCCTCCACCTTCTTATTCGACAACGATTTTGCTGCGTTAACCAACAGCACTGCATTCCAATTAGACAATGGATTGCTTCATGCTCATGGAGAATTAGGAGTTTGCAAAGTGGTTTGTTTTTCTCCAGATCATTCCAAAAGTTTGGCGAATATGGAAGTATCTGCTATCCAAAATGTCGTCGAGCTTTGGCAAACAGAATTTATAGCATTGTCCCAATTGGAGCATATCCGGTATATTCAGATTTTTGAGAATAAAGGAGAGATTATGGGCTGTAGCAATCCTCATCCTCACGGACAAATCTGGGCACAAAGTTCTATTCCCAATGAGGTCCTTAAAAAGGATATGCAACAAAAGATATATTTTGATAAAACGCAATCTAGTCTATTGGGCGCATATTTGGCACAAGAAATACATTCCGGCGAACGGATTATCTGGCAGAATGACGACTTTGTAACATTGATTCCATTTTGGGCGGTATGGCCGTTTGAGTCAATGATTGTTCCGAAAAAACACCAAGTCAATATGGCTACTTTAAATGCTTCTGAAAAATACAATTTTGCTGAAGCCATTAAAGTGATTACCGCCACCTACGATCAAATTTTTGACTGTTCTTTCCCTTATTCATCCGGCATACATCAAGCTCCAACGGATCAAAACGACCAAAATCACTGGCATTGGCACATGAGTTTTTACCCGCCCTTACTCCGCTCTGCTACAGTTAAAAAATTTATGGTGGGCTATGAAATGTTTGCCATGCCGCAAAGGGATATTACTGCCGAACAAGCTGCCGAAGTCATACGAAACAAACTGGCTTGACGAATAGTTAGATAATCTTTACAATTGAGTAAACCTCACCTGACCATTTTCGTACAAATAATGCTTACCTTACATCAAAAGCATATTTATGGCCAGATCGCAGGAATCATTTAATAAAAAAGAACTAAACGACAGAAAGGAAAAAAAGAAAAAAGACAAAGCCGAAAGAAGACTTGCCCGTAAAGAAAAGGAAAAGAAAGGCGGCTTAGAGGACATGATGGCCTATGTTGATGAGTTTGGTAATATTACCGATACACCACCCGATCCCAATAGAAAAATAGAAGAAGTTAAAGTAGAAGACATTCAGTTAGGTGCTACGAAGAGAGAGCCAACGGAATCTTTCGATCCGATTAAAACCGGTGTCGTTACTTTTTACAACGATGCCAAAGGTTTCGGTTTCATAAAAGACAGCGTTACACAAGAAAGCATTTTCGTTCACATCAATAATGCGCTGGACCCGATCAAAGAAGGCAGCGCCGTACAATTTGAAGTAGAAATGGGTCAAAAAGGCCCGACAGCTGTAAAAGTTAAGCTGAATAAATAATCCCTTTTGTTTTTAAAAATTATTGTGGGCTATTTGTTAGGACTATACCAAATCGGTGACGACCATGCTCGTTCCTGAATCACCAGATCTGCATCATCGGGATATTCGATGCCATATCGGATCTGATCCCACAAACGCCAGCTGGCTGTCGGCAATTCCAACACTCTTACATAATAAAAACACCTTTGATCAGGGTTAAAATCAGAATCCTTCCAAATGGTCATTAACTCTTCTGCTCCTTGATCGGTTGACCATTCTCCCGTTTTCATATTCACTGTAGCACCATTGTCAGGCACACTGCCATCATCATTCAACACTCTGCCATCCGATAAGGCTACATTAAAAATTTCTTCTTTGATCTCACCTTCTTCCACCCATCCTTTGATTATTTGTATTCTATCTAAATTGGCACAAAGCGGATCCCTTTTAGCCCAAACGATAAACTCCGGAGATTGATCCTTTGAGTGATTCAAATTGCCTCCCATTGGAACTCCATTGGTATAGGCATCTGCCAACATCTCATCATGATTACCATATACCCCATTAAAATCATAGCCGGCAAAAAAGCGAACTTCTATTCTGTTACCACTGGTCGCATACACTTCTTTGTTTTTTAAGGCATCGTAAATATGTCCACGTGTATTGGCTTCTGCCCAAACAGCTACTAAACCACCAGGATTGACGACTTCATGGATCTTCATGTTTTCATCCAATGCCCATTTATTGTTTCTTCTCCCTTCCGGTTTAAAATCCAGATAAGTGTGATTGCCGATAAAAGTATCGTTCTCTTCTGTATTCCCAGG
>JAGQYH010000028.1:8677-15671 GCA_020436175.1 Bacteroidota bacterium | reverse complement strand
CTGATTGCCTTGCTGACCATCAGCTATCAGGCATTTACCGCAGCCGTATCAGATCCTGTGAAAGCTTTGAAATACGAATAAAGTTAAAAACCAACCATGAATGTGGGCCTTTCAAGTGGTTGAAGCTTGAAAGGCCTTTTTATTTTCTGGAATGCAATGCGATTCGGTTGCCTTCTGAATCCATAAATAAAGCCATGTAACCAATGTCTTCCGTGATCAATGTTTTGGGTTGAAGGATGGTACCGCCCGCAGCTTCAATTTTGGATAATTCGTTATTGACGTCTTCTGAAGAAAAATACACCAAAGTGCCATTTGACTGAGGTTGATAGAAGTCTTCATGACAAACCAAAGAACCTGCAGCACCGCTCCCTTCACTGAAAGGAAACCATGCCATATCCAAAGGGCCCATAGGTTCGTGGTGTAAACTGTAATTAAATACCGTTTCGTAAAATTTAATGGCTCTGTCCATGTTGGTAACAGGGATTTCGAACCAGCCTACAACATTATTTTTCATATTCTAATTTTTTGAATAGGTTGATGGAATAGTGGTGTGGTATCGTTCATGCTTGGCAAAAAATTCGGTAGCATAATGATCGTTTTGCATTTTAGATGGGTGAAAATCATCTCGGAAATAAGCCAACATATTTTTAGCAAACTTACGCACCATCGGACTGCCTAAACTTTCGGCAAAATCCCAATATTCTTCCGGCCAATCCATCGATTTACTTTCTTTATCAGTCATTGTAAAATAAAACTGGCCGGTAATGGCATAGGTAAACAACAGAACAGTGGCTACCGTAAATCCTGCATTTTTGATCCAATCTTTGGTATGAACGGCTTTCATCAGGTCAAAGGCTACGGATTTATGTTCAATTTCTTCCGCAGCATGCCAAAAGAAAAGGTGTTTCATTTCATCCGGTAAGTGTTTGAATTCATCTTCATTTTCAAAGGCTACTTCTGCCAGCAAAGCTGTATAATGTTCGAGACCGGCCGTCATGGCCAAGCAAAATTCACTGCCGCGCTCTTCTCCCAAAAATTGATAAATCATTTTCTCCACTCCTTCAAAGGCGGTTTTGTCGATAAAGTTGGCAAAAGGGGCAACATTGAAGCCTTGTTCTCCTAAATACTTCCAAAAATCATTGTGGGCAACGGCATGCATACCTTCCTGACCCATAAATGCCTTGACCTCTTTTTTAAGTTGATCGTTATCTATTTTATTAAGAAACTTCCGACAGCTTCTGATAAAGAATTTTTCTCCTTCAGGAAAGATGATATGTAAACTGTTGGCTAAATGCGTTGAAAAAACGTTCCCCTTAAAATAGTGTCTTACTAATTTCTTTTGAAGATCAAATTTGGGGTGACGTACTTTCAATTCTTTAGATTAATTCGTTAACAATAAAATGCATCATTTAGCAACTTTGATGATCGGAATGGTAAAACGTTCCGATCCAACACCAATGATTTCAATAAAATAACTGCCCATCGGATATTCGCTGAGATCCAATTTTATCTCGCTTCCGGTGTTGCTGCCAAGATCAAAATAGTTGTTCAGGATTTCTCCGGTGGCACCATAAAGCACAACCTTCTGAACAGCAACATCTTTTTTACAGTTGATCGTAAAAATATCCGTGACCGGATTGGGGTAATAATAGAAACTACCGGCAAATTCATTTTTCACCGAAGTAGTGGTGGAGGCAATGAAAAAAGTATCGGATCTGGAGTATAAATTGGTGTCCCTGCAAACACTGGCCACTTGCCAGATATAGTGGTTGCCCGGCTCCAAATTGAAAATTTCTATTGTTGTATTCTGCAAGGAGATCTCTGTCCAGTCAGCATCGTCTTCTTTTTTGAATTGAAGTAAATAGCGTTCTGTTCCTTCTGTACCTCGCCAGTTTAAAATAGCCGAACTATCGCTTAATGCACTAACATAAACAGTATCGGCAGCACCACAATAACTGATCTCTCTGCCTTTTAAAGGAAGAATTATTTGTGATGGATATTCTGGTGTAAAGTGGATAGAGTTATTGGCTTTTCTGGCACTGTATTCCATTCCCTGAAAAGTATAGGTTTTGTTTTGACCGGGTTCTCGTCTAAAATATTCATCATCTTCTAACGGAATATTGGAATTGGATTGATAGCGAGGATAGTTGGAACTGCTGATCAAAATTTTTAACCGGTGATCCTTACCAAAAGTATAGGCGGTTGGCAAGAGATTTAAGAAGTATTCATAGACTTTTCCGGCTTCAATATTGCTGAAGGGTGCATCATCATCTTCTTCTCCATCGGCAATACTCCTTACATATTCTCTTGCTCGGGCATTTACATTGCCTTCAGTGATAAAATATTCGCCTCCAAACGGATATACATCTAGCAATCTAATGATAAAATCCGTATCGGTAGGATCGCCTTCGGCGGCATTCTCGGGAAGTGATGAAGCATACAACTTCGCTTTTATCGTTCCGATAATCTGCACTGTATCTTCAAAAGGTTCGGTCATAAAACTGATAACGCCTTCGCGATTCATGGTTAAAGTATCATATAATTCAAAAGAAAGATCCAACGGACCCATGCTCTGCCGGTCGTCCGGTGTTTTAATCTCTAAATTGTTTCCTCCAATAGTTCTTACCGGATGATCGGGATCGTGTAAATAAGTTGCGGTTGCTTCTTCTTCATCCGGTGCAGAAATGTTTAAGGTTCCGGATTGGTGCAGATAAAGCGTGTTTTGGTTAATGCCTTCAACGATAGGAAATGTATCGGAAGCGATCCAATAGTTGCCAACATTTTCATTTCCGGAAACACTGTCATTGACGGGACCTGCCACATATAATCTAACATCGGGAATGGTGGTAAAATCTCGATACAATGGAAACTCTCCAAAAGATTCTGAAATACCGCCAAAAATATCCGTGATGAAATCGGGTAGTGGTGGTATCGTTAAATTTAAAGGCCCTAAAGGAATGAAATTGTTATTCAGTTTAAAAAATAATTTGGCAGGAAGGAAATTCAATGGAGCTTCACCACCCAAAAAGTTGATTAGATCGGCATGAGTGGTGACATAATCTTGCGATGGAATTTGAATATAGAAGTTGCCCAGCAATTGCTGATGTCTTTCGTTTTTCGGGAATCGGATTTGTGGAGTTCCAATATTTTTGAAGTCATTGAAGTTAGCTGATGTTCGAATAAAGGAGAACAATTCACTTTTTAATAGATCTTCCAGATTCAAATTTAACAAAGCTTCCACAATGGCATCTTCACCATCTTCAATATTTCCGGTAACCCCTAAAATATCGCCTACATTATATGGAAAAACCAAATCGCCGGCCTTTTGTACCGCAGGATAATAATGCTGCCATGGACCAATAATGAGTTTTTGTTTTTTGTAATTCGCACTGGCAGGGCCGAGTGCTTTTCGTGTATTTTGCCACAATTGAATTTGACCGTTCAAGAAAATATCCCACCAACCGGCGACATTATAGACCGGCATGTCAAAATTTTCATATCTGCTGTAGGCACCTGTTGCATCGCCATCACCATTGGCATCCACATAGGCCCTGCTGGCATCAAATGCTGCTCTCAGCGGATTGTTTGGATAGGCGGAGGCAATACCGTCCGCTTTTTCTACGGTAATCAGATCTAAAAAGGCATTCATCGTCTCGCTCAAAGTTGTCAATCCAAAATCACTGAAAGTATGATTGGTATTGTACCAGGTATCATCAGTGCCATTTACATCTTCTCTGTAATTGTTGACTTGTCCTCTGATCCAACCATTGACCAAGCCTTGCTTAAAACTGCCGTTTTCAAAAAGAGTATTGTTGTAATGTTCTGAACTGGCAATAATATTTAAAAAGCCCTTCAGTCCCGGTTCCGTGGGAACGGTTTTCTTTGTCATGGCCATTAACAAACCGGAGTTGGACAAGGCAGAGGCGCCAAAGTAAAAAATGGAGCCATTGCAAACTTTATCTTGAAAATCTATGATGTCGTCATCGTTAATGTCGTAATCTCTTACTAGATCATTTAAGATCCAATCCAATGTATATTGACCATCTTCATATTCCGACGGGTTGCCTTGGTAGCCATCCGGTAATATCAAATCAGGAACATAATCTGTATAAGGAGTTTTAGACCATCCATCGGTGTATAGTGGCATCCAAAGGTCATTGGAATTGTAAGACCCTCTGTTATCTTGAATGACGGCAGCATAACCCAATATGGAGAAAACATATCCTAAAACAGCCATTTGATCTTTGCCGTAAGTCGTTCTCGTCATGATCACAGGCAATTCATACGGATTGGGATTAGGCATGGAATCCAACGTAGGATAATAAATATATTGCACCCCTTTTTGAATCAATTCCACATTACCTGAACCTACACCCGGAATGTCAATTTCAATCACCAGAGAATCAGAAGTTATAGGCAAAAACACGTCGGTTGCCAATGAAGCACCATCCGGTGTTGGAACGTAAAATGTCTTTTTTGTAAAGAGGTCGTCAATATTATCTAATGTGCCGTTTTGGGCAGACAATAAGAAGGAGCTTATCATAAACAATAAGCCGGAAAGGATAGATTTCATTCGCAAGAAGCTTTTAAGTTTAATTAAGATTGACATCGCCTTAAAAGGAAAATCAATCTTATTCTATTCAAAAGCTTAAATTACAAACTTTGAAATAATTTTTAGGGCAAAAAGGTAATTTGATACTAATTCAAACACCTCTACTTTTTAATGGAAGTTTATTCAATGAATGGAATTAATCCCCGGATGCCCATGTCTACCACTTGTTCATTTAACAAGGGCTCATATTTGCCGTTCCCGTTATCGTCTTTCCATTCAAAGCTTTTATTGGTGGACAGGGACATGGTAATAACAATATCTTCAGTTTCTGTTCCGGTGATGGTCAAGCCATTGTTAAAAGCACCGGTTACCACACAAGAACCGGGTTCAATCGGCGAGGTATTAAAAATTGGATTGGGTACTGTTGTTGCTCCTTCAGGAGCTTGGAATTCATTCAAAGTATAGGGTGTTTCTACGCCCACGTAACCTTGTAATTTATTGGCATTTACAGAGATGGTTTCGTCTTTTACTTTGTATTTGGAAATGTAGGTGTTATAGCCAATAAAAGATGCTGCAGTAGCCTTTATGTTTTCAAAATCGATATTGTTAACGGTGGCATCCAACAGGATGTCGTAATTTTGATAGGCCAACGAAACTCGCAACCAATCATATGTGCCTGCCGGAATAGAAGACAAGGGAACACTGTAAAACACCTCGCCTTCTGCAACCACTACAGATTTTGCAAAATCTATGGCTGTGGCGCCACCGGCATTGGTTTCTGCACTTTTATATAAAATTTCTCCCAATCCCAATAAAGTGGTACTGTCCGGAGCCAACTCAATATAATGAGCACTGATGGAATTGAACATCGGACTTTGACCGGCATTTCCGTCGGGAATAGTAGAAGGATTTCCAAAGCCATCCAAACGTTCTTGTGTCGGATCAAACTTAAACTTGAAAACTAATTGAGGTTCATTGGGGTCGATTAAGATAGATTCGTTACACGAGAACAAAGTCATCGTTAATAAGAAAAGCACAATGTATTTCATAGGAGTTGTTTAATTCATTTTGTAATACGAAGATAACTGAAGTTTTAGTATTTGAATTCAACCTAACACGTTAATCTATAATAGTATTTTAAAATTTCCGTTCTTTGTGCAAAATGAATTAAATGTCCATACAGGTCAGTGGATTAACGAAGGTTTATGGAGAACAAACGGCTGTGGATGCCATTTCTCTGAACATCAACAAAGGGGAGATTGTAGGTTTTCTCGGACCGAACGGTGCGGGGAAATCCACCACCATGAAGATGTTAACCTGTTATATTCCACCTACTTCGGGAACGGCTTCGGTGGGAGGCTTTGATATTTTGAAGGATGCCTTGAAAGTGAGGTCAAAAGTGGGGTATTTGCCGGAAAGCAATCCGCTGTATTTTGATATGTATGTTCGGGAGTATCTTGATTTTATTGGCGGCATTAATGGGATAAAAAACAGAAAATCCAAGATCAATGATTTGATAGAACAAACCGGATTGCAAAAGGAAAGCAACAAGTTGATCGGGCAATTGTCGAAAGGATATAAGCAAAGGGTAGGCTTGGCGCAGGCATTGATGAATGATCCTGAAGTTTTGATCCTAGACGAGCCGACTTCAGGTTTGGATCCCAATCAATTGGTGGAAATTAGAAAGCTCATCAAAACCATCGGTCAGGAAAAAACAGTGATGCTTTCTACACATATCATGCAGGAAGTTGAACAAATGTGCGATCGGGTTTTGATCATCAATAATGGTAAGATTGTGGCTGACGAGAAAGTAGAAGCGTTGGCAGAAAATAGCCAAGGTCAATTTTTGGTAGAGGTTATATTCACTAAACCGATTGCTGTTACTGAATTGGTCAATGAAGCCGTTACCATTTTCGAACAGAGATCCGACAGACATTTCATTGTGTCTGCCCGGAAACGTATCGACATCACAAATGGAATTTTTAGAGTTTCTGTGACGAATGAAAATTCTGTTATAGAAATAAAGGATCTTAAACGAGATCTGGAAACCGTATTTAGAGATATAACTAAAAATTAGGAACGTTGTTTAACATTTTCAAGAAGGAAGTCAATTTGTTTTTTAGTTCGGTGATCGCCTACCTGAGCATGGCTATCTTTTTTGTGGTAATGGCTTTGAACTTGTGGGTTTTTCCGGGCAATATCCTCGAATCGGGGTATGCCACCTTGGAAGCCTTCTTTTTGTTTGCACCTTGGGTGTTGATTTTTTTGATTCCCGCCTTAACCATGCGCTTAATTTCTGAGGAATACAACCAAGGTACTTTAGAGATTTTGGCGACACAATCCATTAAAGACATTCAAATCGTATTGGGTAAATACTTTTCAGCCTTGTTTATATGGGCACTTACTTTACTGCCAACGTTGATTTATTTTTGGTGCATTACC
>JAGQYH010000028.1:0-8578 GCA_020436175.1 Bacteroidota bacterium | reverse complement strand
GTCCAAAAATCAGGTCACGGCCTTTTTGATCGGTGTTTTATTATGCTATCTGTTTTACAACGCCTTTTATCAATTAAGTCAACTGGATGCCTTTGTCGGGAAATGGGATTATATCATTCAATCCTTTGGAATGGGAGCGCACTATGAAGCCTTAAGTCGTGGTGTGATTGATACGCGCGACTTGGTTTATTTTCTTTCGGTGATTGTGGTTTTTACCCTTTTGTCGAAAATTTCATTGGAAAGCAGAAAGTGGTAATGGCAGGTTGGAATACATATAAAAAACGGTCATTCCAATCCATTCTAGTGGCACTGATTATTGTGGTGTTGGTGAACTTTTTGGCTACCAAACAATTTTATCGCTGGGATCTCACCAAAGAAAAGAGATATACGCTAACCCCTTCAACCAAAGCTTTGCTAAAAGATCTTGATCGACAGATCAACGTAACAGTCTATTTAGATGGCAAAGATCTTCCGGCCGGTATTAAAAAGCTGCGTAATTCTACTCGGGAGTTGTTGAATGAATTCAGAGCACTATCAGGAGGATTTATCGACTATGAGTTTGTAGATATCTATAAAATAGAGGATGCAGCCGTAAGGGAACAATTGGAAGAAGATCTGGTAAAAGTAGGCATCTATCCAACCAATTTGAATGTAACGGAAACCTCCGGCTCATCCAAAAAATTGCTCTATCCCGGTGCGGTTTTCAGCAATGATGAAAGAAGTATCGGCATACAGATATTAGAAAATCAAATGACTTTCAATACGCAAGATGTGTTGAACAACAGCTATAATTTTCTCGAGTTTAAATTAGCGAATACGGTTAAAAAGTTGTTGCAAGACCGTCAATACAGAATCGGTATTTTAGAAGGCAACGGTGAAGTTAACACAGCAAGGATCACCGATCTGGGGCAACATTTGGCCACACAGGATTTCTTTATAAAGCGAATCAATTTATCGAAACAATCACTTTTTGGCGTTAACAACAAACCTGATGTGCTCATCATTCCGAAACCTACGGAAGCCTTTTCGGAAGCTGCTAAATTTGAGATTGATCAATACATCATGAGTGGGGGAAAGGTCTTGTGGATGATTGACAAAGTAGTGGCCGACCTAGATAGTTTTAAGGTGGCGCCTCAGTTTTTAGCTATTGAACGAGATTTGAATTTGGATGATCAACTGTTCCGGTACGGTGTTCGATTGAACAGCGATTTGGTGCAAGACTTATACTGCAATCCCATTCCCGTAACAGAAGATATTGGTGGCGGACAAAGTCAAACCAATTTATATCCTTGGGTTTTTCATCCGGTCATTACCATGAAAGATGAGCATCCCATCACTAAGAATATCGATCCTGTAGCCTTAGAATTTGCCGGTAGTATAGATACTATAAAAGCCCCGAATGTTGAGAAAACGGTTTTGCTGTCCACTTCAGAATATACACGGATTTCAAAAGCTCCGGTACCGTTGGATCTTGGTATAGCAAGAGTAGATCCTTTGCCTGAGTATTTTCAATTGCAAGATATTCCCGTGGCGGTATTGTTGGAAGGTCAATTCAGATCGTTGTACGACAATCGGCTGACGAAAGATTTTATTCAAAGATTGTTGGAGGTAGATGAGGAGTTTGTGAATGAGAGTGTGTTGACCAAACAAATTGTGATTTCAGACGGAGATATTGGCGTGAATGATATAGATGTATCCGGAGTGCCGTTGCCTTTGGGCTATTATAAGTTTACCAAACAAACCTTCGCCAATAGAGATTTTTTAATGAATTGTATTGAATATTTGTTGGATGATCATGGTTTGATTTCTGCGAGGAATAAGGAAACACAAATGCAGTTGCTAGACAAAAAGAAAGTATTGGAAAAGAAAGGCCTTTGGCAAGTGATGAATATAGGTGTACCCATTATTTTTATGTTCATCATCGGCGGATGGATCAGATGGAGAAGGAATAGGAAGTACGTAATTTAATTTCAAACGCAAACGCAAACGCAAACGCAAACACAAACGCAAATTCAAAAAAAATTAACAATTATCAATTTACAAATGAAATGATCAAGTTAAACTTTATGCAAACTGCAATGCTAATGGCTACTTTAACCCAAATAATCAAATAACCGAATTACCGAATGTCCTCTACCGAAGCAGAGTAAAGGTAGAAACTCTAAAACCAAAATATGTTCGAAAAATTAAGATATAAGTGGATCAAATTAAATGAAGATCAAAGCTATAAATTGAAGGTGCTGGAAATGAGTAAACCAACCTTTGTAAGAGTAGAGGATCATAGAATTTGCGTTGTTCGCCTGCAGGAAGGATGGTTTGGTGTGAATAATGTTTGTCCGCATGCCGGTGCGGCTTTACATGCCGGTTATTGTAATAAAAATGGCATTGTCGCTTGTCCGGTGCATGGATACAAATTCAATGTAAAAACAGGAATAAGCGTAGATGGCAACAATTATCACGTTAAAACTTTCAAGATCGATAACCGGGAGGATGGCTTTTATGTAGGCATTAAGAAATTTTAAAAACACGGCAAAATGTCATTATTGATCTAGTCTTTAACAATGCTTTGTTTAATTTCCATATTCTGAAACCTGCTAGGTTTAAAATTCCAAAGGAAGAAAATTTGTTGATGGAGGATAGAATGGAATAAAAACCGAACCTGGCAGGTTTGAAATGAGATAAAATCGCGATTAAAATCATCACTTATGGATAAATTTACCACCTTAGTTTCTGCGGCCGTTCCCTTAAATATAGAGAATGTAGATACCGATCAAATCATTCCTGCCAGATTTTTAAAAGCGACCACACGGGAAGGTTTCGGACAAAATTTATTCCGCGATTGGCGATACAATGCCGATGATTCCCTAAAAAAGGATTTTGTTCTAAACAGCGATCATTACTTCGGTAAAATTTTGGTTGTTGGTAAGAATTTCGGCTGCGGATCAAGTAGAGAACATGCCGCATGGGCCATTCATGATTATGGTTTCAAAGTGGTGGTGTCCAGTTTTTTTGCCGATATTTTTAAGGGCAATGCTTTAAACAACGGATTGTTGCCCGTGACTGTTTCCGAAGCATTTTTGGAGCAATTATTTCAGGCGATAGCGACGAATCCTGCCGTGAATATTGAAGTCAATTTGGTCAATCAAACCATCGCTATTGTCGGCAGTGAATTGAAAGAATCTTTTGAGATCAACGCCTACAAGAAAATGTGTATGATCAATGGTTACGATGATATTGATTATTTGTTGAGCATCAGTGATGAGATCGAAGCTTTTGAAAAAGCCAAAGCATAGTCCATTAATTGATACCTGAAAACTTATCTTAGCTGTCATAAAGGAATCATTGTACCCAACGCTCGACATACCATTATCCGACGGAAGGAAAATTTATTTTGCCTCCGATATTCACTTCGGCGAACCCAATTATAAAGCTACCAGAGAAAGAGAACGCAAATTTTTGCGTTGGTTGGACAGCATTGAAAACGATGCGCAAGCCTTGTTTTTAGTAGGCGATACTTTTGATTTTTGGTTTGAGTATAAAACCGTTATTCCCAAAGGCTATGTTCGATTCTTAGGGAAACTTGCTCAATTGGTGGATAATGGATTGCCGGTGTATGTTTTTACGGGCAATCACGATCTTTGGATAAACGATTATTTAGAGAAGGAAATCGGCGTTACGCTTTTTAGAAGCAAAGTTGTGGTGCAAAGCAACAACCAAAAAATATTCGTGGCTCATGGTGATGGTTTGGGGCCGGGCGATACAAAATTCAAACTGTTAAAGAAAGTTTTTACAAATCCATTCTGCCAATGGTTGTTTCGTTGGTTACACCCCGATATTGGCATCAAAATTGCCACACTTTGGTCAAGAAGAAGCAGAATAGGGCATGATCTTGAAAAATTTGAGGGATCCGATAAAGAATGGTTAGTCGCATATGCCTACAGAAAACTGGAAACAGCACATTACGACTATTTCATATTCGGCCATCGGCACATCCCTATCGAATTTAATCTCAACGATCAGTCAAAATATTTTAATTTAGGAGATTGGATCACCAGCGACAGCTATGCAGAATTTGACGGTAAACAAATGGCACTTAAATATTTCAAACAGTAAATTGACTGTTGGATGGTTCATTGTGTTCAGTTGGTTTTTTCACTCCTATTTAGCAGCACAGTCCGATTCCATTTTTGTTAAGGCCGGTGTACAGCAAGTCAGTATTGATCCCTTTTCCAATGCTTATTTGCTCACCAAAAATCACGAGTTAAAAAAGTACAACGACAAAGGAGAATTTGAGTTAAGTTACTCCGACTTGCAGTTGAGCGAGTTATCCAAGATTGCCTCCGACCATCCGTTTAAATGCATGATCTACTATCCTGAGTACGACATCATCAGAGTGTTGGGCAATAAATTACAAGTAATCGCAGAATTGAATTTATCGCGATTCGGATTCGGAGAAATTACTGCCGTAGCGCCGTCCACCGGTTATCAATCCTTTTGGATCTTTGATGCTACCGATCAGCAATTAGTGAAGATCAACCAACAATATGAAGTAGAATTAAAAAGCAACGATCTCACACGCTTCACGAAGTCTGCCTTTTTTCCCACTCTCATTAAAGAAAGGGAAGGATGGTTATATGCCTACGATCCTAAGAACGGCTTGTACATCTTCGATAATTTCGGCACCTATTCCACCAAGATTGATATCAAAGGCGGAACCAACTTTTCAGTGTTTAACGGAAAAATATTTGTGAGCACGGCCAATGGCTTGTTAGAAATTGATCCTGTATTGAAATCGATAACTCCATTACCGTTAAAAATTGGCGGCACTGTCATGGAGCTTTCCTTTAGAAAAATGATCGTCGAACAAAACGGCTATTTGAAATTGGTGAAGTTCTAGGATAGGATTGATATTTTTGTTTAGTTTGGCTTTAATCAAACCAATCATTATTATACAAGAAATGATAAGAATATTTGATAAAGACGTTTCAAAATCTAGGCTGACTGAAATAATAGAAGAAAATTACGAAACTGAAGAATGATTAAAGTTCCTATTAATCTTATTAAAATAACTAAAATAATGTTTGATGAAACTAGCATTGATATCAATAGTTTTTGCTTTACTCGGAATTTTATTCGTTGTATGGATCAATAACCAAACATTAGTATTGCACCATAGTTTGATGAAAGAAATGGAAGGTAGTGGAGAATTATATCCAGTTATTGTTTCAACAAGGAAGATTTACAAATTGATTCCAGTTGGAATTGGGTTAATCGGTTTAGTTTTTGGAACTTTATCTGTGAGAGATAAAACTTGGATTGGAATAATAGGAATAGTATTTTCCGTTATCTTAATTGTGCTTGCTTTTATTCCACTTTGGACTTTTTTGATTCCGAAATGAAAAAGTGGGAAAGCTTTGGATGGAATGATTAAAAAAAATCCAATATCCACCATCCAATTTCCGATTTCCAATCTCCGTCCTCCGATTTCCAACATCATCTCAACCGATCAATAGACCTCACCAATTTTTCATCTGCCCCGATCTTCTTTAAGGCAATAAAACTGAATAGAAATGTAAATATAGGCAGTATCAAACCCATTCCCGGCGATTCCACCGCATTGGCTTGATCGACAAAAAGAAAATAAATCGTTAATCCGATAAGCACCAAAACCAAGAACAAATTAATTCGGGTAATGCTCATCTGGAGCTTTCTATTGCTAAACAAAAAGATAGTAATAAAAGAAATGCCGGCGATCACCAAAGAAGGGATGAACAAAGCCAACATATTTTTGCCGAACACCACAACATCCGGCTCCGGTGTCTCATCAATTCCCAAAGCCACAAAGTTAAATACCACTACTGCTACAGCTGCCAATAAAAGATAGATCGATTGAATTCGTTGTATCATTTTTCATTTTTAATTGCGGCAAATTTATACAACTTCTTTATCTTAACCGACTAAGACGGGGTTTAAAATGGAAAAAAGTAATTCGCACCAGTATACGGCGATTGGATTAATGTCCGGCACCAGTTTAGATGGACTGGACATTATTGCTGTGCATTTCCAAAAAAGCGAAAGTGGCTGGACTTTTGACATTATCGCCTCCGATAGTGTGCCTTACAGTCCTTCATCAAGAGAGAAATTAGTACATGCGCCTACCATGTCAGCCGCCGACTTAATGCAGTTGCACATCGATTACGGGCAGTGGATAGGAAAAATCGTAGTTGACTTTATAAACAACAATGGTATTGCCGACACCATCGATGTGATCGGTTCACATGGTCATACCGTACTGCATCAGCCTCAAAAGGGATATACCTTGCAGATCGGTAGCGGTGCAGATATCGCCACTCTTACCGGCATACCAACGGTTTGTGATCTTCGTGCCAATGATGTAGCTGCCGGCGGACAGGGAGCACCAATTGTACCCATTGGTGAACGATACCTGTTCCAAGATTACAACGCTTTTTTGAATATCGGCGGCATTGCCAATATTGCATTTCACAACGGAAATGAGGTAACGGCTTATGATGTTTGCCCGGGCAATACGCCACTAAATGAACTCATCGGCACGCTGGGTTTTGAGTTCGACAAAGGGGGATTGTTTGCCGGTAAAGGACTGATCAATGAAAGCCTGTTATCGGTATTAGAGCAATTTTCCTTCTACCAAAAAGAAGGACCCAGAAGCTTGCATACCGATCTTATCTTAGAGGAATTTATGCCTATGGTCGCCTCTGCTGATGGCATTGTGGCGGACAAACTGGCAACGGTTGTCGAACACATTGCATTGCAGATAAGCAAAGCTATTCAACAACATAAAGAGCAATATAATGTCCAAAAGTTGATGGTAACCGGCGGCGGTGCTTTTAATATTTTTTTGATTGAAAGGATCAAAGCGCATACAGATGTAACGGTGGTGGTGCCTGATGAAACCATCGTCAAGTTCAAAGAAGCATTGATCATGGCATTTTTTGCCATAAAGCGAATCAGAGGAGAGGTGAACTGTCTGCAAGCTGTAACCGGTGCTCAAAAGGATACTGTCGGCGGTGCAATTTATAGTTAAATAACATCCCTAATGGACGGGTAAAATGGTAAAAGATTTACCTTCGTTCGGATGATTGCAGTGACCGCCGGTAAACAACCCATAAGCCAAGTCGTAGTGAGAACATTGTCTCAAAAAGGGCATGCTTTAAAAGTGTTGGTGTCGTCTGATGATCAACTGCAGACCTTTAAAAAACTTCTGCCGGAAGCATCTATTCAGTACATCAAAGGCAGTTTGTTGGATGTGCCTTGTCTGGACGATCTATTGGAAGAGGTGACAACAGTTTTTCATTTAGACGAAATGGTTTCTTTTCGTCCGTCGGAAAAGAGTGAAATGTATCGCCACAATGTAAAAGGTACTACCAATGTGGTGAATGTGGCATTGTACCACCAAGTGCAACAAATGATCTTTTTAAGTTCGGTTCGTGCCTTCGGAGAAAAGTCGGATACGCCGCAATTTAATGAATCTGCTAAATGGGTGAACGTCAAAAGTGCAAAAGGCTACGGTTGGAGCAAGCATCTGGCGGAAAGAGAGATTTGGCGGGGAGTGAATGAAGGACTGCAATCTTTTATTTTGAATGTGGGCTATATCACCGATCATATCCTAACGGATGAACAAATGAAGAATATTGTAGGTTACTTAGTTCATAAAGGAGTTTATCCCGAGGGCAGAATGGAATTGATGGAAAGTGAGGATCTTATGACAGTAATGTTACAATTGATGACATCAAAAGACGGCAGCGAACAATATATTGTAACCAATGGCAGTGTTACTTATCGCGAAGTGATTGAAGCTATAGTGCAACAGAACGGTAATACCAATCCATTGAAAGCAGTATCGTATTCGGAATGGAATCAAAAAGCTAACTTCAGAAGGCTATCCAATTGGTTGTCGGGAAGCAAGTATTCCGCCCCTAATAAACTGGAGGCGTCAGTTTTGTCAGATCAAAGAATATTTGACAATGGTAAAATTAATGCTTCAATGGCACATCAATTCGTCAAAAAGGAGATAAGTTTGGAACATTTTATAGCACATTACAGATCAAGTATTTCTTAAAATGGCATACCAGTTAAAAGCAAATAAAAACGTAGCGGTAGGAAATTGGCTGATGGTCGGCGTAGTGATGATCATCGTACAAGTTGTCTTGGGAGGCATTACCAGGTTAACAGAATCAGGACTTTCCATTACCGAATGGGATGTGGTGTCGGGCATTTTGCCGCCATTAACCAAAGCCGGTTGGTTGGAAGCATTCAATGGATATAAAGCGACAGATCAATACAAGATCTTAAAAGAAGGCATGACGTTGGCGCAATTCAAGTGGATATTCTTTTGGGAATACATCCACCGTTTATGGGCCAGGACGTTGGGTTTTGTATTTGCCATCCCTTTGGCCTATTTTATCATTAAGCAACAGATCAAAAGGGAAGAGATTTTTAAATATCTACTGATACTGGTGTTGGGTGGCATGCAGGGTGCCATGGGTTGGATCATGGTGGCCAGTGGTTTGGAAGACAGAGTATTTGTAGATCCGGTGAA
>JAGQYH010000289.1 GCA_020436175.1 Bacteroidota bacterium | reverse complement strand
AAATGGCTTTAATGTCCTCATGTCGCGTTACTACCCAATAATCTAATTCTTCATTATAAAAAACCGGCTCTTCTTCTCTGGCTTTTTTATAAAATGGAAATGGATTTTTAAGATTATATGGTTCAAATTCTTTGGCGACTGCTCCTGCATGATAAGGACAACCCGTGCTTACATTATCCATAATAACAACATTGATTTACTGTAAGATTAAATGAAAACCTAAGATAGGAGATTATTCTTTGGTTTTTCTTTGGTTTATGGTGAATATTAAAATTTATTTAAGTATTTGTGATAAATATCTTTAATAGTAGTGGGAGGCGTACCCATTTCGAACTTGTTGAGGGTTTTTGTATACACTTGATACTGTCTTTGGAAGGCATCTTTTCGATTAGCGTCATAAAAGATCAGTAATTTTTCAATGTTGGCTTTTTCAGAATAGGGTGCGATAGCCAATGCCTTATCACAACAAGCCAACGCTTCGGTGATGTTGTTCAGACTGCGATAGATGGAGGCAGATTCAAGCAGTAGTTTTTGATGCATTTCTTTATACCATTGTCTTCTGCTCCAGCACCAATCCAGTTCAAGATTGTCGATATATTTGTTGGGGATGTCTTGCAATAGTTCGCCGAGATAAAGTCGTTCTGCAGACTGGTAGCAGACTAGTGCTTCCTTGTAATTTTGATTTTTGAAATGTCCGTTTCCCCGAAAGCAAAGTTCCTGAAACATGGGTAGATCGATCCAAGAATCGGGCGGTAATGCCAATTGATAGTGTCCACCTTCGCGTATGATAAAAGGCGAGTTGGATTTGTTATGTTTCAGTTCAGGACTCAGTACAACCTTTAGAAAACGAATGGTATGATAGCATCTATTCATGCTGGTGTCCAAGTGTTCATCAGGCCAAAGCATATCTGCCAATTCTTCTCCACCGGCACCTTTTTCTCCCTTGTACAACAAATAGGCAAACAAGGTTTTTATTTTTTTGGTTGCGCCGTGTTGAGTATTCCAATCAATCAATTCTCCATTAACCCTGTACACTTTAAGCTTCCCTAGGCATCTGATTTTCCAGCGACCCTGATCGGTGTTGGCTGTTAAAGTTGACAAGGTATTAGTCGTGTTGTAAATAGGTTGAATCGCTCCGGTAATCTGATTCGGAGCACTTTTCTTTTGAAGAGAAAATGTAGGCATCAAATTTTCCATCCAATAATTGAACTGTCCTCTGAAATCGCGAGCGGAAAATATTTGAGCCGGAACGAAATACGGATTATTAATGGCTTTTTTGGTGGACCACAGATGCGGATGGCTGTACAATGCAGAAAGCAATTGTTCATCCAAACTTAGGTGACAATTGTAAAGGAAAAATATTTTGCCATTGGTACTTTCCAACAGTTTGGCCATTACTGCATAGAACTCCTTAATATAGATTGCAGCGGAAGGAGATCGAATGGTCCAGGTCATTTCAAGAAAAACGATGGTGTTGGGTTGTAATGTTTTGCCGAACACTTTTTCAATCTCACCGATGTTGATGATCTGTTCTCTCAGCAAGTAGTTAGCGGACGCTGCAATTTGAATGTTTTCAAGATTGGTTTTTGCTTCTTTTAGCAGAATGGTTAACTCTTCCGGAGAATGATCATCTGTTATATAAATAAAATTAGATCCTTTATTGGATTGAATAATGGCAGCAACACAGGAGAACAATTCGGATGAAGATTGGTAAAAAAGTCCTATGTTATTGATGGCTTCCAAGTTTTAGTAATTGTACTACAAGTTACAAATCAAATTTATTGGAAATAAAAAAAGCTGATCATATCCGACCAGCTTTTACAAAACAAGTTTGTACATTATAATAATTGGGGACAACCACCTAGTGACTCATGGACATTTCCATGCTGGCAGCTTGTTCTTGTTCTTCTAATTTATCTAATACCGGTTGAAAGGCTACTGTAAAATCAGGGTAGTCATATACCGGATCATCTTGCTTGATCTCTTGATTAATCCAGTTGATTGTTTCTTTCAATACCGGAGGTTCGTATCCTAATTTATTAGTGAATACCAATAGCTCAATGAATAAATTTCTCCAGCTAGACACCAACTCTACAAAGGTGTGAAATGGAAACATAAATACCAATAATACTCTTTTGTAAATTGGAGCTTTGGTCAAAAACTCAACTATTTTTGTCCAATTACCTTTTAAACTCCAAGGTCTTGGGATGTAAGGCTCTAATCCATGTGTTACATATTGAACAAATGGCCAAAATACAAAGTGAAAAATTGGATTTAAGTACCAGATAGAATCTACGAAAACATAAGGCTCAAATACAAAGAAGGCCAATCCTGCAAAAATGGAATGGAATAAAACCAAAATTGGAATCATAACATACAATTTGTATTTGATTGTCATAGTAAGGTGATGAGCAAACACCACGCCAAGAGCTGCTACTGCCAACCACGTATTGATTGGAATGAAAATGCAGTACAAAGCAATAAGATTCAAAGGAATACCAATGAAGTGCGACCATCTGTTGGCACCGATCTTATGGAATAAGTCAAACGTATATAATTGATACGGTAGATCAAAAATATTGGTTTGAGTTCTTGGAACAACAAAAATAGCTTTGATCGCTAATTTGATCCAGTAAAAAAATGATTTTCCTTCTTGTTGAATTGTATTTGCCATGTGTTAACTTTTTTAAAGTAGCTGTTAGTAATTACAAATATAAGCATTTGTCTAACTAAAAACAGTTAGAATGCCTTAAAAATTGCATTAGAAGTAAAAAAAATTTAGAAAACACACATAACTATTTGAAAATGAATACAATAAATTTGTAATGAATGCATGAAAAGTGTGTTTGGCTAACTAAAAACAAGTAGAAACAAGATGAGTTTACTACATTTGAGCAGACTTTGTAAGTCTTATAAGAGCGATAATATGGCATTCAATTAACGGAAAGTAGGTATTTTTCCCATTCACAGCTAAAAATAAAAGCGGATGATCTCAATTAATAAGAACAAAACGGTGGCGGTTGCCGGAGCGGAGGGTTTCGTAGGCAATAACATTTGCCGCCAGCTATTGGCACAAGGCTATAAAGTTAGGGCCATGTATTTGAATGA